>JABWCD010000032.1 GCA_013359265.1 Candidatus Hydrogenedentota bacterium | reverse complement strand
AGGGGCTCGAGACGGGCCTCGACCAGCCCACGGGCGATTACATGGGCATGCTGGCGACGGTCATCAACGCGCTGGCGCTTCAGGCCATGCTCGAACACAAGGGTGCGGCGACGCGCGTCATTACCGCGATCGAGATGCGGCCCGTCGCCGAGCCATACATTCGCCGGCGTGTGATTCGGCACCTCGAAAAGGGCCGCGTGGTCATTTTCGGCGCAGGCACCGGGAACCCCTTCTTTACGACGGACACCGCGGCGGCGCTGCGCGCCAACGAAATCGGCGCGGATATTCTGTTCAAGGCGACCAAAGTGGACGGAGTCTATGACGTCGACCCCGCGAAGAACTCGAACGCAAAGAAGTACGACGAACTTTCGTACACGACCGCGCTGGCGAAAAACCTGCGTGTCATGGACGCGACGGCGATTTCGATGTGCCGCGAACACAAGCTGCCAATTCTGGTGTTCAATTTGAACCAGCAGGGCAGTATTATGAAGGCCGTGTGCGGCGAGCGGATTGGGACGTTGGTGAAAGGAGACTAGCGTCATGGAGCAACACCCCCTGGTAAAGGATGCGCGCGCCAAGATGGCGAAGGCCGTCGAGGCGCTGGACCACGAGTTGGTCCACATTCGGACCGGGCGCGCATCAACCGGCATGCTGGACGCGCTCGAAGTCGAGGTGTACGGCCAGAAGATGAAGGTCAACCAACTGGGCACGGTCGCCGCGCCGGAAGCGCGGCTGCTGACGATCACGCCGTGGGACAAGTCGCAGATGGGGGCGATCGAAAAGGCGATTAAGACGTCGACGCTCGAACTGAATCCGTCCAACGATGGTAAGACGATCCGTATCCCGATCCCCGCGTTGACCGAACAGCGGCGCAAAGAGTTGGTGAAGCACGTGCACAAGCTGGCGGAAGAGCAGCGCATATCGATCCGCAATATCCGGCGTCATGTGGTGGACGAGATCAAGCATGAACAAAAAGACGGGAAGATTCCCGAGGACGATGCGCACAAGCTGACAAACGACATTCAGAAAAGTACGGACGATTTCATTGCGAAGATCGACGCGAGCTTGAAGAAGAAAGAAGACGAGATCATGGAAGTGTGACGACGGCCCGGCGCCGGCGTCCGGCGCGCGGGTGCTGTCGAGGGTATTTCGGCACCGCGGATTGGCGCCCGATGCGCTGGTCCGCGGTTTCTCTTTATTGCAGGTCTTATTTGCATGCATAAAGGACTACATCCCCCTAAATCCCCCTTCAAAGGGGGACTTAAGACACCGCACACGACGAGCTATCGGAAATCTGGAAGTCTCTCTTTGAAGGGAGATTTAAGGGAATGTACATTGCGGCGCAGAGGACGCGGGCGAGTTCACACCGGATAATGAGTCACGCACTGCCACCAATCGATCGCGATCGACTGCCTCGGCACATTGCCGTCATCATGGACGGGAACGGGCGCTGGGCGGAGCGCGAGGGCGTGTCGCGCGCGGCGGGGCACGAAGCGGGCGCGAAGAGCGTGCGCGCGATTATTGAGGCATGCCGCGAGCTGGAGCGCATCGAGGTGTTGTCGTTGTACGCGTTCTCGACGGAGAACTGGCGGCGCTCGAAACTGGAAGTGGATGCGCTGTTCCGGCTGTTGAGTAAGTACATCGCGATCGAACTTGATGCGATACACAAGGAAAATATTCGCATCTCGATCATGGGCCGGATGGAAGGGCTGCCGGCAAGGGCGGTCCGCGATTTGCAGCACTGCATTGACGTGACGCGAGATAACACGGCGATGACCGTGAATGTTGCGATCAATTACGGCGGGCGCGCGGAGATTGCGGACGCGGCAAAGCGGATCGCGCGTGACGCGATGGCGGGCCGCATCAAACCGGAGGACGTGGACGAATCGCGTGTGGCCCAGTATCTGTACACGCCGCAGTTTCCCGATCCGGATCTGTTAATCCGGACCAGCGGGGAATTGCGATTGAGCAATTTCATGTTATGGCAACTGTCGTACGCGGAAATCGTGGCGATGCCGACGTTGTGGCCAGACTTTCGCAAGCCGCATTTGTACGAGGCGATTGCCGAATACCAGGCGCGGCAGCGGCGTTTTGGCGGGCGCGCAAAGAAATGACGCAGCGTGACGCAGTGTTCGGTGGCGTGCTGTTGCGCCTTGTAACCGGCGTTACGGCGCTGGCGATTTTTCTTTTTGCGATTTGGACGCCGGGAATGAGGCCGTTGTTCACCGGCCTTGTCAGCGTGCTCGTATTTGTAGGGCTTTACGAACTGTTTGCCATTGCGCGCGCACGGCAGATTTCGCCGGAAACGATCGGCGGCATGATCGCCGGTACGGTCGTTGCGGTCAGCGGACACTTTGGAAATACCACGGTCACGAACTTCCTGCTCTACGGCGGCTGCCTGCTCGTCGCGGCGCTACACGTGGTGCGTGGACAGTACGCGGTCGCGGGCCTCGCCGGCACGATTTTCGGAGTCGTGTACGTAGGGTGGTTTGGCGCGCACATGATCATGCTGCACGGTCTCGATCGGAGCGGGCCCGCGCTGGTAACGCTGCTGTTCGCGACGGTCGCGCTGACGGATTCCGGCGCATACTTTGTCGGCCGCGCCGTCGGGCGGCACAAGCTCGCGCCGAAGGCAAGCCCGGGTAAGACGTGGGAAGGCGCGTTTGGCGGGTTTGCGGCGTCGATACTCGGCGCACTCGCGCTGTACTGGGTGTCGCGGAATTATCCTGTGCTGCACTTTCCCGCGTGGGACGTGTGGCGGTACTTGTACGCGGGCGTTGTACTGTCGATCGCGTCGCAAATCGGCGATCTTGCGGAGTCCGTGTTGAAGCGCGATGCGGGACTGAAGGATTCCGGGAACTTTTTCCCGGGGCACGGCGGTGTGCTCGATCGGTGCGACGGCTTCCTGTTCGCGTCGCCGTTTCTTTACTATATTGCGCTGTTTTCGGATTAGGGAACGAATACGATTGTGGGGACGGCCACTGAATCGGTGACAGTCCCCAACACATAGAGCGGATCAATGTACGAAGAAGAGACTATTTTACTCAATGGATTTGCGGACCGGCTTGCCGAGTTGCGTAAGTGCCTCAATGTCGACGCGACGAAAGCCGATATCGCCGCGATCGAACGCGAGATGACCGCGCCCAACTTCTGGGACGATCCCGAGGCCGCGCAGAAAATCATGCAACGCCTGAAAGTGTTGAAGGGTTTCATCGCCGCGCCGGACGAATTGCAGCGGGAGATCGAGGACGGAGCGGTCCTCGTCGAACTCGCGCAGGGCGAGGCGGACGAATCGATGGCGAAAGAATTGGGCGAGCTCGCGAAAACCTTGGGGGAGAAACTGGAGCGGCTCGAAATCACGAGTCTCTTCACCGATCCGCGCGATTCCAAGAGCGCCATCGTGAATATCCACCCCGGGGCCGGCGGGACCGAATCGTGCGATTGGGCGGAGATGCTGTATCGCATGATTACGCGCTGTTGCGAACGCCACGAGTTCTCGGTGGAAGTAGTCGACTATCAGGAGGGCGACGAAGCGGGGCTGAAGAGCGCGACGATTTTTGTCGACGGCCCCTTTGCGTACGGCAACCTGAAGTCCGAGGCGGGTGTGCACCGGCTGGTGCGCATATCCCCGTTTGACGCAAACAAGCGCCGGCACACGTCGTTCGCGGCGATAGAAGTCGTGCCGAAAGTGGATGACGATGTCGACATCGAGGTCAAGGAAGACGACATTGTCATGCAGGTGTTTCGATCGAGCGGGCCGGGCGGACAGAAGGTGAACAAGACGAGTTCCGCGGTACGGCTCACGCACACGCCCACGGGAATCGTGGTTGCGTGCCAGATCGAGCGGTCGCAGAGCCGCAACCGCGCGACAGCCATGCAAATGTTGAAAGCGAAGTTGTACGACATCGAGATGCAGAAGAAGGAAGCGGAGCGGCTTGCGTTGCGCGAAGGCCAGCAGGATGTGGCGTGGGGCAGCCAGATTCGCAGCTACGTGCTGCATCCGTACCAGTTGATTAAGGACCATCGCACCGAGACCGAGACGGGCAACGTAGACCGCGTACTGGACGGCGATCTCGATATGTTTATTGCGAGTTATCTGAAGTGGAACCTGCAGCGAAAGGGGCGCAACTAACCGCCATGTCCGACGAACATCACTCGACCGAAGAGGACCTCAAGCAGCATCGGATGGACAAACTGGAGCGCATCCGCGCGCGGGGCGACGAACCGTTCAAGTACATATTCGGGCGCTCGGCGACAATCGAATCGGCGCGCGCGGCGTTCGAGGAACAGGAGTCCGCAGCGGAGGACAAGGCCACAGCCCAGATTCCCGCGGCGCTTGCGGGCCGCGTGGTCTCCTTTCGCGATCACGGCAAGAGCGCGTTTGCGGACATCCGCGACGAGCGCGCGCGGGTGCAGGTGTACTTCAACCAGAAGAAGATTGGCGAAGGCGCGTTTGCCGCGCTGAGCGATCTCGATCTGGGCGATTTCATCGGCGTGAACGGCGTCGTGCACCGCACGCGCACGGGCGAGATCACCATTTTCGCGGATTCGTACACGCTGCTGACGAAATCGCTCCGGGCATTACCCGAAAAGTACCACGGGCTGACGGACGTCGAGACGCGGTACCGGCAGCGGTATCTCGATCTCGTGGCGAACCCGGAGGTGTTGGACACGTTTCGCAAGCGGATCAAGTTGATCGACACGATGCGGACGTGGCTGACCGCGCGCGGGTTCCTCGAAGTCGAGACACCAATGCTGCACCCGATCCCCGGCGGGGCGAGCGCGCGCCCGTTCATCACGCATCACAACACGTACGACTGCGACCTCTACCTGCGCATTGCGCCGGAGCTGTACCTGAAGCGGCTCATCGTGGGGGGATTCGAGCGCGTGTTCGAGATCAACCGCAACTTTCGTAACGAAGGGGTCGATACGCGGCACAACCCCGAGTTCACGATGATGGAACTTTACGAGGCCTACCAGGATTACCTGGGATTGATGGACGAGACGGAGGAGCTATTCTGCGCCGTCATTAATGGGGTGAACGGCGGACCGGAGTTCGACTACCAAGGGACAACCATCAACGCGACACGGCCATGGAAGCGGCTGCGCCTGTTCGACGCAATCAAGGAATATGCGGGCATTGATCTCGCGGCCACGCGCGATCGCGAAGAAGCCGCGAAACTGGCGAAGAGCGCGGGCGTGAAGGTCGATAACACGATGGGATATGGCAAGATTGTGGACGAAGTGATGAGCGCGTGCGTGAAACCGAAGCTGGTCCAGCCGACGTTCCTGTATGACTACCCCGTCGAGATTTCGCCGCTTGCCAAGAAGCACCGCGACAATCCGGCAATTACGGAGCGCTTTCAAGCGTTCATCGGGACGCTCGAACTGTGCAACGCATTTTCGGAATTGAACGACCCGATCGATCAGCGAGATCGGTTCCTGCAACAGGCGAAGGAGCGCGAGCGCGGGGACGAGGAGGCGCAACATCTGGACGAGGATTTCATCACGGCGCTGGAAATCGGCATGCCGCCGACGGCTGGATTGGGCATCGGGATCGACAGATTGGCGATGCTGCTGACCAACTCCGGTTCCATACGCGACGTGATACTATTCCCGCAACTAAGGCCGACAGAATAGTCCGCAGATTGCGCAGATGAACGCAGTTTCAAATCGAGAAAGTACGGCATGAAGATGCATTTCTTAGCATCTGTATTCATCGGCGTAATCTGCGGACGCGGTTGCCAATGAAGTTCGAGGCATTCGTAGCGCTACGATACTTGCGTGGGAAGCGCAAGAGCCGGTTTGTCGGCTTGATTACAATTATTTCGGTCGCGGGTGTCAGCGTCGGCGTGATGGCGCTCATCGTGGTCATGGGGGTCATGACCGGTTTTGACGAGGAACTCACCGCGGCGATCATGGGCAACAATGCCCACCTGCAAGTGTTCGACAAATTCAACGATCCGATCGAGAACCCGGACACGGTCATTGCGGATTTGCAGAACTCCATCCCGGAGATCACCGCCGCATCGCCGTTCACCGTGGTGAAGGCGGTGCTGCGGCGCGGCGGTGTCAGCGGGCAGGAATACGCCGCGGCGTTTGTCGTTGGAGTGGACGCCGGGCGCGACGTGACCGACCTCAAAGAAAACCTCACCAACGAACGGGGGCGCACATTCGGGGGCGGCGAATTGCCGCGCAAAGGCGAAATTGTCCTTGGCTATATTCTTGCCGACAACATGGGCGCGTTTACCGGCGATGAAGTTGCCGTCATCACGCCGAAGGACAGCCCAAGCCCTCTGTCAACCAAACCGATCCAGCAGAAGTGGCTCACCGTGAGCGGCATTTCGGAAGCGCAGATGCAGGATATCGATTCGCTGTATTCGTTTGTAACGCTGGAGACGGCGGCTCAGCTTAAGGGGCAGAAGGGTGTGGACGGCATCCACTGCATGCTTCAGGACCCGATGAAGGCGGGGGAAATCGCGAAAAAGATTAATGAAGAATTGGGGTACCATGCGATGACGTGGTACGAAAGCCAGCAGTATTTCTTCGAGGCGCTGCAACAGGAAAAAGTTGCGATGTTCATTATTTTGATGTTCATCGTGCTGGTCGCCGCGTTCAACATCACGAGCACGCTAATCATGGTGGTGATGGAAAAGAAACGCGATATCGGGATTCTCCGGACACTTGGAGTCAGCACGCAGGCCATAGTCACGTTGTTCACGCTCGAAGGGTTGTATATCGGTTTGAGTGGAACAATGCTCGGCGTGGTTGGCGGCACCATCTTTGCCCATTACATCAATCCCATCGCGGAGTGGATTGCCTGGATGCTTGGGGTTGACCTGTTCAACAGCGTCATTTACCACTTCGATCATATCCCGGTGTCTATTCATCCCACGGACATCGTAGCGATAACCGTGTCGGCCGTGATCCTGACGTTTATCTCCACGTTGTACCCTGCGTGGAGCGCGTCGCGGCTCGACCCGGTGGATGCGTTGCGCTATGAGTGACGCGGGAATTGTGCTCGAATGCAGGGGCGTCGAGAAGACCTACCACGACGGGACGCGCGAGTTGCGCATCCTGCGCGGCATCGATTTGACGGTTCGCGAGGGCGAGAGCCTGGCAATCAGTGGGCCTTCGGGCGTGGGCAAGAGCACGTTGCTGCACATCATGGGCACGCTCGACCGGCCGACCGCGGGCGACGTGTATTTCCGCGGCGTTGCGTACTCGAAGACAAATCGCGCCACGATCAACCGCATTCGCAACGAGCAGGTCGGGTTCGTATTCCAGTTCTACCACCTTCTGCCCGAATTCACGGCGATCGAGAATGTGATGATGCCATCGATCTGCATGGGGGCGAGCCGGTCGTCGTGCCGCGCGCGCGCGGAGGAGTTGTTGGAGAAGGTGGGGCTCGCGGAGCGCATGACGCACAAGCCCGGTATGCTGAGCGGCGGCGAGCAACAGCGCGTGGCGATCGCGCGCGCGCTGTTCAACAAGCCCAGCGTCGTTATGGCGGACGAGCCAACCGGAAACCTTGACGAGCGGACCGGCTCCGGGATTACCGAGTTGCTGTGGAAGCTGAACGATTCCGAGCGAATGACGCTTGTGATTGTCACGCACGACGACGCGCTCGCGCAGCAGGCGGAACGTTGGATTTACCTGCATGAAGGAAGGGCGCAGTGCAGAAAATAAACCGTCGAATTGAAATCTGGAACATCTACGGGAACTCACGCGGCGGCGGGACGTTCGGTCGAGTATGCGGCCCGTATCGAGTGGACTGCGGCGGCAAGGACCGAACACCGCCATTGTCGCCCGCCAGAGCGTTTCAAGATAGGCTGCACCGCGTGCTCGTGCTCCTGCTCGTCATCGTACTCGATCTTATCGAGGATCGAGTGCGAGTACGATGACGACTCACGAGCAGGAGCACGAAACAGACGGTGTGCTCGAACTTGAAATGCTTTAGCTGCCCTCGCCGTGGACCCACTTGATCGCGCTTTGCACGAGTTCGGTGGCGTCGTTCAGGCCGAGTTTTTCCTTGATGTGCTCGCGATACGTTTCGATCGTTTTCACACTCAGGTTGAGTTTCGACGCGATTTGGCTGGTCTTCAGGCCCTGGCCGATGTGGTTATACACCTCGAGTTCCCGATCGCTGAGCCGCGCGACGGGCGACTCGTCCGCGCCGTCGGCGCCGCTCGCAAACTTGCGCATGATTCGCGCGGAAATCTCGTCGCTGAGGTAAACGTCGCCGGCGAGCACGCGCCGGATGCCGGTGATAACTTTCGTAGGCGCTTCGCGCTTCATGATGTAGCCGTGTGCCCCCGCCCGGAGCGCGCGCTCCGCGTACAGCGCCTCGTCGTGCATCGACAGAATCAGGACGCGCAGGTTCCGCTGGCGCGATTTCAGTCCTTTCACCAGCACCAGTCCGTTCATGTCGTCGAGCGATATGTCCACGAGCGCCAGGTCCGGCTGGGATTTTTCCGTCAATTCGAGCGCCGTCGCGCCGGACTCCGCCTGGCCGCACACGGTCATGTCACTCTCGCGGTTGATCAATTCGGCAAGACCCTGGCGCACGATCGGATGATCGTCGATCAGCAACACTTTGTACGTGCGTTCCACTATACGCTCTCCACGAACTCGCCCGGCGCAGGTACGGTCAGCGAACAGGTGACTATCGTCCCGCCGCGATCGCCGCGCTGAATGCGCAGCGTGCCATCGATCATTCGCGCGCGGTACTGCATTATGTTCAGGCCGAGACCCTGATTGCCATTCGACACCAGATCGATGCCTGTCCCGTCGTCGGCGATGCGCAGTTCGACGTCGTCGCCGTCGCCGTGCAGGACAATCTCGATCGCTTTTGGCTTTCCGTGCCGCACCGCGTTGTTTAGCGCTTCCTGGGCAATGCGGTACAGGTGGGTCGCCACGGACACATCGTAGATCAGGATCGGTTCCTCGCACACGAACTTGCACCGAATGTTGAACAGGGACTGCGTTTGCGCCGCCAACTCGTGCAGGGCGGTCATCAATCCGTCCGCTTCGAGATGGACGGGATACAGCCCGCGCGCCAGCCCGCGCGTTTGGTTGATGGCATCCGAAACCATTTCGACGATGGTCGACGCCGTCGTCGCCTCGGCCACGTGTTTCGCCTGGAGGTCCTCCGCAAGCACCTGGCTTTTGAAGCCGATGCCGGTCAGATGCTGCCCGAGCCGATCGTGCAGGTCTTGTCCGATCCGCATCTGTTCGCGCGCGCTGATCTCGAGCACCTGCCGCTCGAGCTTGCGGCGGTCCGTCACGTCGACGCCGATTCCCCACGACGCCCAGCCCGGAATTGGAAATGTCGCGGAAATGTTGAACCACGACACGGTGCGCACGGTGCCGTCCTTGCAGGCGATGTTCCATTCCTGATCGCGGTAGTCCGCGCCGCGCTCGGCCCATTCGACCACGACCCGCGCGCGGTACGACGGATCGGGGTAGAGAATTCCCATCGCGTGCGGATTACCGACGAGTTCGGGCGAGGCGTATCCGGTGACGCGCTCGGCCTCGCGGTTCCACACGATAATATTGCCGCGTTCGTCGAACGCGCTCATCATGACCGGCATATTCTGCAACACGCTGCGGAGGTGTTCCTCGCTGCGCCGCAACGCTTCCGCGGCCTTGTGGCGCTCGGTGGTGTCGATTGCCGCGACCAGAAAGGAATCCTTCCCGCCGAACTCGATGCGCCGCGCCTGCACTTCGACCCAGCGTTCTTCTCCGGTGCGATCGATGAACCGCGCTTCGGCCCCGCGCGCGAGTTCGTCCGGCGATACGGAATCGAGAATTTGCAGGCCGACTTCGCGGTCTTCCGGGTGCAGGAATGCCGACAAATCGAGGGCCGTGATTTCGTTGCGCGAGTAACCCGACAGCCGCTCGGACGCTTCGTTCACGTACACAAACCGGCCCGAGTTCAGTATTGCGATCGCCGCCGGCAACTGGTCCGCCAGCGTGCGAAATTGCGCTTCCATCCGATGCAACGCCGCTTCCGATTTTTGCCGGCTGATGGCGTTCATGACCATTTGCGCGGCCGTTTCGAGCAGGCGGATGTCCTCTTCCATCCACAGTTTTTTCTCGCGCTCCGTTGTCAGCGCGATAACGCCCTGCAGTTCCTTGCCGATCGACAACGGCACGGCAAGGACCGACTGTACCGACGCCGCGCGCCACATCTCTTGTTCGCGCCAGGCTTCCGCCGGCAGTTCGTCAACGTCCGAAACGTAGACGACCTGAAACTTGCGGTACATCTCGTAGGCCCACGGGAACGTGTCCATGGGCACCGTCGCGTACCGGTATTGCGTGGAGTTGAAATCGGGCGCACACCACTCGTGCGTAAAGTGGACGTTCGTGGAGTCGCCGAGCATCTGGAATACAACGCAGCGGTCCACGTGCGTGAATTCGCCCAACTGGCGCAACGCCCACGTGATCGCCTCATCCAACTCGCGCGCCGACGACTGGATAAACCGCGTCGACAGGCGCGTTACGAGTTGCTCGAACGCCAGGCGATACGCAAGCGCCGCTTCCGTCCTGCGTTTTTCTTCCAGCAGCGCGTTGTCGAGAATAGCCATGCAGCCGCGTCTCCGGGGGCCCGCACCTTGCACCGATGCGCACGCAGACTATCATAAATCACGGGGCGGCGTTCAGTCCCGGCCGTGCCATAACCGCGCTCGCGATGGGACGTTACCGTGCGCGGGGGATGCGAGGCAGGAAATAGGGGACCGTTGCGCAGTACTCGGCGTACCGGTCGCCGTACCACCCGCGGTAACGAGCTTCCTTCAGCTTCGGCCCTATGAGGCAGTACAAGGTCCAGCCCGCCGCGAGCGCTAATCCGTCCAACGTCAGCACCGGAGCAGTCCACATGACCAGCGCGAAGCCGAGGTATACCGGGTGCCGGCACACGCGGAACAGGCCGTGCGTCGGGAATCCGTTGTGTTGCGGTTTCCTGCCGCGCACAACGGAACTCCATCCCATATATCCGGTTTGCAGACCCAGTCCAGCGTCAGTCAGGGCTTTGATGAGGAACAGCCAACTACCGAGATAGAGCGCCAACATGCACCAGTACCACGAACCCTTCGCCTCGAAAATCGTCACGCCGCTCGGCGACCAAAGCCCAAAGGCAGCCAGCAACTGGAGCGCGCCTATAAATGCGAATGTTGTCGTCGCGAGGTCCGCGCCGAGTCCGCCCGGAACGATTTTTGCCAGGATTAGCCGCCCGTTCTTCGACAAGAAGAACGAGTGAAGAATCGGGAACTGCAGGATCAACAATACGTTTGTCAGCAAGGCCAACCATCCGTGAAACGGGCCCAATCCAATCCGCAAGCCGTTGTATAATGCGTCCACCATCACAACGACAGAGACGGCGAACACTGTGTGTGTAACGATTCCAAACGTAAGTGCAATTGCGATTCGACGACGAGGAGACATGCGATGTAATACCTTTTATCTGGCCGGGCCCTGCCAGGCGATTCTAAGACTCTCGGACTTGACGCGTTGCCGAAGACATGTACGTTAGACCAGCAATCGGGCTACGCTGGTGTCATAGACGAATTGAAGTCGATTTCACTTACATATGCTCCGCAAAAGGTGTCGAATTCTGCAACATTTGCATGACGGCCTTGGGCGACGCGCGCCCCGTTCGCAGTTATCAGCATGCCCGAATGCGGAGATGGATTGGGCGTTATCGTGCGAACGAATCGATCATCGCAGAACAGACGAAACAGGCTATAATGAATTGCGTGACCGCTCCTCCCCCAAGCGGCCTAGCCAGACAAACCTAACGTTGCTGGAGGCAAACCTAAGCGGAGGATCGGACATGTTTTCATTCTTGCCCAACTGGAACGGTATCCACCCGCTCATCGTGCACTTTCCGATTGTCATGGTGCTCATCGCGCCGGTATTCGTTGTGTTTGCTGTGATCCTGCGGAGACATGCGCGCGTGCTGGCAGCTTGCGCTTTGGCGCTGATGATTGCCGGAACCATTGGCGCTGTCCTAGCCGTGTTGTCGGGCGAAGCCGGGGCGGAACTCGCCGAGCGGGTACCGGGCGCCGAACCCGTGTTGGAACGACACGAAGAACTTGCTGAAACGACGCGGACGATGCTGATTGGGGTTACCATCGTTTACGCACTCATCGTTGCCGCGCCTTCCGTTTTCAAGAAACTCCTCAATCCTGTCCCTTCAATCACGCTGAATTCCGCGTTCCTTCTGCTCTACCTGGTCGCAGTCGTATTTCTGGTTAATACGGCGCACCAGGGCGGCGTGTTGGTCCACACGTACGGCGCACACGCGATGCTTGGTCCGGGTGCGCAGCAAGGGCAGGCCGCCGGGTACGAAGCCGGCGAGGAGCATGAAGAAGACGAAGATCGCGAATAGCGGAGGAATCGCCCTCGCTTACTTTCTCCGCGGCGAGTGATCGTCGCCGATAAGCGCCAGCGCTTCACGCGCGTTCGAACGCTCGGCCCGCAAAAGGCCCACTGGCCTGCGCCTGCCGCTGCCTTTGACAAAATTTCCTGCCTTTCCTAGAATATCTCGATTCGGAGAGCGTCTTGAGCACCATCACTTTTAGGGCCATAGGAGGGGGCGCGGAAATTGGGGCCAACTCCTACGTGATTGGCGCCGATGGCCACGACATCCTCCTCGACTGCGGTTTACACCCCAAAAAAGAGGGGAGAGTAGCCCTACCCGAATTCGATCTCCTCGTCCAGGCGCCCGAGGCCGTCCTGGTATCGCACGGGCACATCGACCACTGTGGGGCGGTGCCGTTCGCAATGCGCGAATTCCCCGCGGCAGCCTGCTACGCGACGCACCCGACCGTCAATATTATGGACCGCATGTTGCACAACAGCGTGTCCGTGATGGGCACGCTGGCGATCGAGCGCGGCATCAAGGATTACCCGCTGTACACGCACAGCGACGTGGACGGCGCGCTGCGCCGGTGCCACGGGTTGCATTACGAACGTGAATTCTCGCCGACGTGGGACAGCCCATTCCGCGCGAGTTTTCACCACAGCGGCCACGTGCTCGGCAGCGCCAGCGTGTTGCTGCGGACCGAGGGCCACACGCTCCTGTACAGCGGCGACGTGTGCATGACGCACCAGGAACTCATGGCGGGGCTGACGCTGCTCGACAAGGAAGTCGCCGTCGACACGCTCATTATCGAGAGCACGCGCGGCACCCACGAGAACGGGCACACGATCACCTTCGAGGGCGAAGTGGAGCGATTCTCCGACGAGGTTGCGAAAGTGTTGAACAAGGGCGGCTGCGTGCTGGTGCCGTCGTTCGCGCTCGGCCGCACACAGGAGTTGCTCAACGTCATCAGCCGCATGCAGGCGAACGACCGCATCCCCGACGTGCCCGTCTACGCGTCCGGACTCGGCCGCGCGATCTACGAGATTTACAACAAGTTCACCGACTTCCTTCGTCCGGAGTCGAAGCTGCGTCCGCTCGCGGAGTTCAACCGCATTGGCGACGTGTGGGACGGTGCTATCCGGCGCGACCTGCTGCGCAAGCCCTGCATCATCGTCGCGACTTCGGGGATGATGGTCGAGAACACGCCTTCCGCGCTGATCGCTATGGAGATGGTGCGTGACCCGCGCCACGGCATCTTCTTTGTCGGCTATCTCGATCCCGATACGCTCGGCTACAAACTGTTGCGCGCGCAGATCGGCGAGGCGCTACCGTTCGAACTCGACGGTCCGCCGATCAAGGTCCGCCTGGAGAACCGGCAGGCGTTCAACTTCAGCGCCCACGCAACGCGGGAAGATCTCTGCAAACTCATCGACCACATCGCACCGAGGAATATCGTCTTCGTTCACGGCGATCCTGACGCCACGGCGTGGATGAGCCAGAACACCAGCGCGGTGTACAAGAAATTCATCCCTTCCATCGGCGAAACCATCGCGCTCGAATCGTAGCCGATGGGGCGCCGCCGCAACGTATTCGTTCAGAGTATCGCCGCGTACGCTTCCATCGCGTTTTGCCGCGTAATGGCGCTGTTGCCGCTTCCGGTTTGCCGTTTCGTTGGCCGAGCGGTCGGCGTTCTCGCCTACGCGCTCGTTCCGCGCGTGCGCCGCGTCGCGCTCGAGAATCTGCGCAACGCTTACGGCGATACGCTGACCGAACGCGAGGTCCGGGCGATTGCCTGTGGCGCGGCGATGAACGTCGGCATCGTCGCCGCGGAGTTCGCGCACATTCCTCGGCTGACGCCGGAGAATATCGCGCGGTGGGTCACCGTTGAAGGCGCCGAACACCTTAACCGCGACCGCCCGGGCTTCATGCTCGCCGCGCACCTCGGCAATTGGGAGTGGATGGCGTCAGTGCTGAAAAACCTTGGCTTTAACGTCGCGGAAGTTGTCCGCCCTCTCGACGCGCCCGCACTGAACGCCTACGTCGATCGCATTCGCACGAGCCGCGGCGTGCGCACGATCGACAAGACCGGCGGCGGCCAGCAAATGCTGAAGCTGCTCAAAGACGGTTGGGTGGTCGGCGTGCTCGCCGATCAAAGCCCGCGCGAGAGCGCCGTGCCCGTCACGTTTTTCGGGCGGCCCTGCTGGGCAACGGCCGCCCCCGCGATGGTCGCGTTGCGCCAGAAAATGCCGATGGTCGTCGTCACCATGACGCGCGACGCAAGGGGTCATTACACGCTCCGCTTTTCATCGCCGGTTGCGCTCGAACGCACCGGCGACTTCCGTGCCGACCTCGTCGCCATCACACAACGCTGCCAGGACCTTATCGAGGAACAGGTCCGCGCGCACCCCGAGCAATGGCTCTGGCTCCACCGCCGGTGGAAGGCGCGCCCGCGCCTGGAAGAAGAGTGGAGCAGGAAAAGTGGCGGCACCGTTTCGATGGAGTGATTCTGGTCAGCCGGGGCGTGCGCTTACTCGAATCCGAAATCGCGTCCTGTGTTGTTTTCAGCCTTCTTTCCCACCGTCGCATCACGCCGCCTCACGTTTGCGAATTCGAAATATGGTAGCGAGAAATCAAGCTGCACTCGCGATTACTGCCAATAGATAATGTTCGGTCAACCCAATTTGGCTTAATTCGCGGCGCGGGGAAGTGCAACACCCTGGGCCTGGATTTGGAGCGTATTGCTCGACGGGTGCAGGTCCAGAATGGTTGTGCGCGCTGCGTTGTGCTTTGCCCCGCTCACGGCTATATTGATTGCCACGAGGCAAGGGTGAAGGGCGGTAGCATGCGAACGACACGGGTGCAGTCGAGCCGGGAGACGGAAGCGGCGGAGTTGGAATCGAAGTCGTTTGGGTTTGGCGTGGGGATGTTGGGTTTGGCGCAGTTCTTGAAGGGCAAGTTGCCGGACCCGGTCGTGAACGCGTTGGCGGAGCATGGGACGCATGTGGGGGCGCACGTGCTCGATGCGCACTCGTCGGCGTCGGGGCAGCTTTCGAGTTACGCGTCGGCTCGGCAGGCGGTGCGTCAGGCGACGTATTGGTTGCGGCTGGTGCACGCGTCGGACCCGACCTTTGGCGCGAAGCTGGACCCGCTGATCAGGGACGCCGCGGACCTCGCGAGCGCGTTGAAGGCGGCAGCCACGCGGGCGCGGCAGGCCGTGGCCGCGGCGAAAGTCAAGGGTGCGTAAGCGTAACCCCGTGCGCGTTTCCGGTGTACAACCGAACATCCGGAGGAATTGGCCGTGCCGCATGAACCGCCGTTTCTTGTGACGTTGAGCCACTTGGATGGCGACCGGTACACGGCATCTCTCGTGCGTTGTAAAGTCAGCGAATTCAATATGTTATGATATATACACCATCCAGTGGGACAGCCTTTCTGTCCTACTACCCGCGGAACATCCCCGCCCGCTTCGTGTTATATCCGATGTGCTTGAGGTACCGGCGCGCATGAGCGACGTCTCCGATTGGGATCTCGTCGCGCGGGCGCGCGATGGGGACATGGACGCCTTTGCGGCGCTGGTTCGCCGTTATGAAGCGCCCGTGATCCACTTTTGCGCGCGCATGATCGGTTCCGTCGAGGATGCGCAGGACGTTGCGCAAGACAGTTTCATTCGGGTCTATCGCTACCTTGACCGGCTCCGGCCGGATGCGAAGTTTTCGACCGTGCTCTTTGGTATCGCGCGCAACCTGACATTGAACTTCTTACGGGATTCGTCGCGACGCGGCCGCGGCAACACGGTGTCGCTGACGCGGGACGACGAAACGGAGCAGCACATCGTCGATGACGCGGCGCGGCCCGACGAGACGGCCCGGCTCGGCGAGATCGAGCGGACAATTGAAAAGGCCCTCGACCAGATTTCCGCGGAGCACCGTGAAGTGTTGGTGTTGCGCGAGATTCAGGGCATGGATTACGAAACGATTGGCGAGGTCATCAACTGCCCGGCGGGCACGGTGAAGAGCCGGATTGCCCGCGCGCGCGAACAGTTGCGGCTTCGCATCATCGAACTAGGCGGCGAACTGCTATGAACGAGAAAGAGAAACAGAAGTTGTACGAGACAATCTCCGCGTACATCGACGGCGAGTCGGAGGCGCGTGGAGACGTCGAGTGTCTGATCAAAGAAGACGCGAACGCCGCGCGCCTGTACGCCGAGCTATCGCGGCTGTCGGTGGGAATGAAGGCGTTGCCCGCGCCGGACGTGCATCCCGCGTTTGTGACGCGCGTCATGGCGCACGTGCGCGACGTGCGGGAGGCAGAACTCGCCACGCCCGCGTGGCGCCGCGTCATTCCGACGATTCTTGGCGCCGTTACCGCCGCCGCGATGATTGCGATTGCGGTGTGGCCGTTCTGGCCGGACAAGGGAATCACCGCGCCGACCGAGCGCGATCCGCTTGTCGCGCAGGTGCTGCATTTGCGCAACCAGCCGGACCAGGTGCTGGCGGAGGATTTTGGGGCGCTGATCACGGAACCGATTGGCGGCGACGTGTCGACCGAAACCGCCGACATTGGGATCGCGTTGGTGGCGGACCCGGCATTTGGCGCGGACTATACCGAAGTGGTTGTAAAGGTCGCCGCGTTGATCGGCGAGAATGGATACGATGACGATGCGGACGTGTTCGCGTCGCTGGATTCGCTGAGCGAGACGGAGGCGGAAGCCCTTCGTGCGATGCTGGCCGACTCGATTGAAGGGGGCAACGAATTGCTATGAGAACGAAAGCAGTATTAGCCATGCTGGTGGCGGTGCTTGCGCTGCCCGCATTCGCCGAACCGCAAGCGGGTGACCCCGCCAAAAAGGCGGAGCAGTCCGCCCCGCCGCGTGGCGGTCATCCGGGTGGATTTCCGGACGAAGACCTGCGCGACATGGTGAGCACGATCATGATGGTGCGCGTATCGCGCAGCCTCGAACTCACCGACGAACAGACCGTAATAATGGTCAAACACATGCAGGAAATGCGGGATTCCTTGTCGAAGCTGTACGACGAGCGCGACAAGACGATGAATGCGTTGCGCGAGGTCACGGCGAAGGAAGGCGCGACGGACGACGAGATTAACGCGCAACTGCAGGCGCTGATTTCCATCGACGATAAACGTCTACAGGCGAAGAAGGACGCGTTCGACAAGATTTCGTCCGGTTTTACCGCAAAGCAGAAGGCGACACTCTACATCACGCTGCAGGAGTTCGAGGGGCAGATGCGGAAGATGATGTCGCGCGCCAAGGAAATGGGCGAGGACGTCATTCGCGAGAAGTTCCAGCAGTGGAACCGCGAAGGCGGCCCGCATGGCCCTATGATGGATAGGCCGATGGTGCGTCAGTACATGAAGGAGCGGCGGCCCGGCCCACCCGCGCGGGAAGGTGAAACGCCACCGCCGCCCGCGCCGAAACCGGAGTAACGCCTTACTTTGCGCGTGCGCCGCGCATAGGGAACGGAAGCGCGTTGAACGTCGTTGCGCCGGGCTTGCCGCGAAAGTGGAGGTCGGCGAAATCGAGCAGCGCCGCGTAGTCCGCGGGAAGCTGATCGTGGTCTCCTTCCCGAAAGTGCAGCGCGTTGTGATCCCCCGCGGCGAGTAAATCGAAGACGGGTTGCGCCGCCAGAAACGTCGCCTGCGTGCCCAGCGGATTGGCCCACAGATCGCCGAGGGCGTCTGTACTCAACAGCAGCCGCGGCGCCACCAGGGCCTTCACAAAATGCTGATCGAATGGAAGGCGGTCTTCTTCATCGGCGAATTGACCAAAGTCATCCTGAAACCAACTTTTGAAGCGTTTCGGCGACGTGATGAGTTTCAGCGTTTCGCTGTTGGGCCCTTGGATGCGATAGCACCCCGCGCCGCCGCAGCCTGAACCGTTCGGCACAACCATCGCAAAGCGTTCGTCCAGCGCGCCGGCCAGCAGGGCGGTCTTCCCGCCGCGCGAGTGGCCCGTCACGATCACTTGGTCTTTGTTTACGCCGGGTTCGGTCACAAGGTAGTCCAGTGCGCGCGAGGCGCCCCACGCCCACACGGCAATACTGCCCCAATCGTAGCCGGGATAGGCCGCCTGGGCCGGGCCAACAACGTCCTTGCCGTCTCCGGGATCGGGATCGAGCGCGTGCTGGTCGTAACACGCGTACGCGTAGCCCCGTTCGTTGATCTGACGGCTGGGTCCGGCGTCGAGTCCGACGCGCAGTACCGTCGGCAATGGTCTGGTTGCGTCCCGCGGCAAGTACAAATCCACGTTCATTCGCAGCGACTGTTTCGGCCCAAAGGACAACGTGACTTGCCGGTGCGTTGTAATGCCGCCATTCACAGTCTCCGGGGGCGATTCCGAATCGACAGCGACGTTTCCCGGCGAGGGCGGCATGCGCCCGTACTCGATTCGCGTCACCATGTCGACGATCTGACTACGGCGCGTGGTCCACGACTCCGCCGCCTTCACGCGCTTTCCGCCGTTGAATCGGAGCGGATCCGGTAATTTGCTCAAAGAATCAGACGCTATTGAAGGGCCGGTTTTGTGCGAAGCGCAGGATGAAAGTAGTGGTAAAAGAATCGTTATTATGCACACCAAATTGTTGAACGTCCGCAACAGGTACTTCATTGCCCATCCCAATTGAATACGAATTAAATCATTCGGCACTGGCCACGGATTTATAGTTTGGATGGCGATCTTCCGCCTGCATACTTGGTTTCCACTCGCGGGTGAGTTTTTCAGCTTCGGCTATCTGCTCAGGAGTCATCTCGGCAGCAATTCTATCTCTGTATTTTCGCGCCACTTGATGCTTCTGGTCGATGGCGAGGCTGTACCACATGTAAGCGAGAACAAAGTCCTTTGTCACTCCTTCGCCTGAAACGTATTTGGATGCCAGATTATACTGACCGCGTGCATTCCCTTGTTCGGCAGCCTTGCGATACCACTTTACGCACTCTGCATGATCGAGCGGTACGCCTCTACCTTTGTCATAAGCCAGGCCGAGACTGTTCTGTGAGTCGGCATCTCCCATTTCTGCGGCCTTGCGATACCACTTCACGGATTCGGCCTGATCTTCCGGCACGATTTTGCCCAGCCGATAGACCGCGCCCAGACTATTCATCGCGCCTGCGTGCCCTTGATCGGCGGCCTTGCGCCACCACTTTACTGCTTCGGACCCGTTCTTAGGTACGCCTTCACCGTAATAATAATTGGTGCCTAAGTTATGTTGAGCGCGCTTATATTCTTGCTCCGCAGCCTTGCGATACCACTTCACGGCCTCGGCGGGATCGAGAGGCACGCCTTTACCCTCATCGTACGCCACGCCAAGACTATTCTGAGCGACCGCATGTCCCATTTCGGCGGCCTTGCGATACCACTTTACCGATTCGACCTGATCTTCCGGCACACCTTTACCTTGGCCGTAACACGCGCCAAGCGCGATTTGAGCGTTCGCGTTCCCTTGTTCCGCGGCCTTGCGCCACCACTTCACAGCCTCGGCGTAATCCTTGGAAACACCACGACCGCCGAAATACAGATGGCCGAGATTGTACTGGGCACTTTCATGCCCCTGGTCGGCAGCTTTGAGATACCATCGCGCAGCCTGAGCTGCGTCTTTGGGAACACCTTCGCCTTTGGAATAGATTAAGCCAAGCTTAAACTGCGACTTTGCATGCCCTTTTTCGGCGGCCTTGCGGTACCATTTTATTGCCTCGCCTTTGTCCTGAGGGACGGCTCTGCCAGTATCGTACGCGACGCCAAGCTTGAATAGACCGTCCGGATCCCCCTGATTGGCCGCCATGCGGTACCACTTAAACGCCTGGTCGCGGTCCTCTTCAATGCCCTTCCCGTAGTCATAAGCGATGCCTACCCAATATTGAGCATCGGAATGCCCCTGCTGCGCAGCCTTGCGATACCAGGTCAATGCTTCCGCTTCGTCCTGTTGCACGCCCTCGCCTTTGGAATAGGCCCGGCCAAGATAATACTGAGCACTCGCGTTCCCTTTTTCGACGGCCATCCGGTACCACTTTAATGCCTCGACATAGTCTTTGGGAACGTCTTTACCTTTGGAATAGGCGATTCCAATCTTACATTGGGAGAGCGGCTCACCTTGTGCCGCGGCCAACCGGTACCATTTCAACGCCTCGGCATGGTTCTCTGGCACACCTTTTCCTTCCTCATACATTAAGCCCACACCGAACTGGCCGAGCGCCAACCCTTGGTCAGCGGCACGGCGGAACCACCTCGATGCCTCAGCGTAGTCTTGGGGAAACTCGTCGCCTTCGACATATGCCATGCCAAGCCTGGCCTGAGCCAATGCGTCGCCTTGTTCAGCTCTTGCCTTTATTGCCTGGAGGTCCTGTTGGGCTTCGGATTGGAGTGAAATCACCAGTGCGCTAATCAACACAAACGTTAAACATTTTGCAGTCATGTTCACCCCCTGCATTGCGCTTGGGCGGACGCGCGCTTCCCGAAGGGAATACTCGCTGATTTTACTAGGTGGGTCAACTGCACTTACCGGTAACTGCTACGTTGCGGAGCGCGCCCCATAGCGTGTTCGACTTCCGTTCGCCTCCGGCAGGTCATCTGTCCGTTTAGGCAGCGTCTTCCACGAGAGCCTTCAGCAGCTTTTGCGCCGCTGTTATCACCGCATTCTCGTCCGCCTGCTCCTCCAGCTTGAGCGAGATCGACGGCGTCTCTTTCCACTCGAACACAAGCCGGTTTCCAAACGCGTGCGACAACGACTCCCTTCGCCCACGCTCCAATTGCCGGCCAGTTTCCAGTTCGACCGTCACCCCATTCTTCCCGCCGACGATCCTTCGCGCGCCGGCATCGGCGCCGAGCGCGCGCACGCGCATGACGTCGAGCAGCCGCCGCACCGGCACGGGCGGTTCGCCGAAGCGGTCCTTCAATTCCGCGAGCATTTCGCCGACCTCCTCTTCGCTTTGGAGGCCGGCGATGCGTTTGTAGAGCGTGATCTTTTGCGATTCCGACGTAACGTATTGTTCCGGGATATAGGCTTCGGCGGCGATCTCGAACAGCGGCAGGCGCCGTAATCGTATGGGTTCGCCTTTGATTTCCGCGACCGCTTCCGCGACGAGTTGCGTATAGGTGTCAAAACCGACAGTGGCGATGTGCCCGTGTTGTTCTCCGCCGAGGAGGCTGCCGGCGCCGCGAATCTCGAGATCGCGCATGGCGATGCGGAACCCCGCGCCGAGCGTCGAAAATTCTTCGAGCGCCTTCAATCGTTTCTGCGCGTCTTCGCTGAGCGCGCGGTTTCCGGGAATCAGCAGATATGCGAACGCGCGGTGCTTGTAGCGCCCGACGCGCCCGCGCAGTTGATAGAGTTCGGCGAGCCCGAAGTGATCGGCCTGATCGATAATGATCGTGTTTGCATTCGGGATATCGATGCCGGAGCCGATGATCGTCGTGCAGACGAGCACATCGTATTCCTTGTGAATAAAGCCCGACATTACGCGCTCGAGTTCCTTTTCGGGCATCTGGCCGTGCCCGATCGCAATGCGCGCCGTGGGGACCAATCGTTGGACAAGGTTCGCTGCACGCTCGATAGTCTGAACGCGGTTGTGCACGTAGAAGACCTGGCCTTCGCGCGCAAGTTCGCGCGCGATCGCCTCTTGGATGAGTGGTTCGTCGAAATCCGCGATGCACGTGTGAATGGGAAGACGATCGTTTGGCGCCGTGTTGATGACGCTCATGTCGCGTACGCCCATGAGGGACATGTTCAGCGTGCGCGGGATGGGCGTGGCGCTGAGCGTGAGTACGTCTACCGTGGTGCGCAGTTGTTTCAGCCGTTCCTTGTGCGTTACGCCGAAACGTTGTTCCTCGTCGATCACAACCAGGCCGAGGTTTTTGAACTCGACATCCTTCGACACGATTCGGTGGGTCCCGATCACAACGTCCACTTCCCCGGACCTTAATCGTTCCACGACCGACCTAATCTCCTTCGGACTGCGGAAGCGGCTGAGCATTTCGACCTTAATCGGATAATCCGCGAATCGCTCGGCGAAGTTCAGGTAATGCTGTTCCGCGAGGACGGTGGTCGGCACCAACACGGCAACCTGCCGGCTGTCCATCACCGCCTTGAAGGCGGCGCGCATCGCCACTTCGGTCTTGCCGTAGCCCACATCGCCGCAGATAAGGCGGTCCATCGGCCTCGGCGTTTCCATGTCGCGCTTGACGTCGACAATGGCGCGCATCTGGTCCGGCGTTTCGTCGTACTCGAACGCGTCTTCGAACTCGATCTGCCAATGCGTGTCGGGCGGAAACGTATGCCCTTCGCGGGTTTCGCGCGCGGCGTAGAGCTTGAGCAACTCCTCCGTCATGTCGCGCACGGCTTTCTTGACGCGAGACTTCGTGCGCGCCCACGTTGAGCCTCCGAGTCTATCCACCTTTGGCACGGCGCCGTCGCCGCCGGTAAACTTCTGGATCATGTCGATGTGCGTGACGGGAACGTACAGCTTGTCGCCGCCGGTGTATTGAAGCGCAAGGAAATCGCCCGCCTTGCCTTCGAAGCGCCTGAGGCCGAGGTAGCGGCCGATGCCGTGTTGCTCGTGGACGATGTAGTCGCCGGATTTAAGGTCGCTGAACGCGGTGAGCGCGGTGCCCGCTTCGAAGCGGCGGCGCGTGCGGCGCACGTAGTGCCGTCCAAACATCTCGTGTTCGCTCAGAACGGCGAGTTTGTCGGCGGGCACGACGAACCCGCCACGAAGGCGTCCGATATCGACCCGCAGATCGAAAGCGTCTTGTCCGGGCCGGTAGCCCCTCTCTTCCAGCAGTTCGTACAGGCGCTTGCGCTCGCCCGTGGTCGCGCAAAGCAGGACGACGGTGTAGCCTTCGTGGTCCCACAGATCGATCTGTTTCCAGAAGGCGTCGTTTTGTCCCTGCCAACCCGTGATAGCGCCCATGTGGAGTTGCATGCGCGGGACATTTTCCCCGGCGGTGAACGGCACCTGCGCAATACGCATGCGCGAGAACTTCTCGAGCTCGCGCTCAACGGAGTCCCACGACATGATGTATGGGTTGTCGCCCAATTGCGCCGCGAGTTTCGTCACTTCGTCGCGGATGGCCATCGGTTCATCGAGCACAATGAGCGCATCGTCCGGGAAATACTGTGTGAGCGGGGCAAGCGCGTCGCGCGCCGCAATTTGGGTCTTCTCGGACCGCGGCGGGATGGTGACGGATTTCTCGTGACCGATGCTGCGTTGGGTTTCCGGCTCGAAGCGGCGGATCGATTCAATTTCGTCGCCGAAGAACTCGATGCGGTAAGGCAGTTCGCCCGAGATGGGGAAGACGTCGAGAATGCCGCCTCGCACGCTTGTTTGTCCGCGCTGCTCGACCATGAGTTCTCGGTCGTAACCCATTTCCGACAGCCGCGCGACGAGGTCCTCGAGGTCGTGTTCCTCGCCGACGGCTAACGTAACGGTTTGCGCGGAGAGGGCGTCGCGTTTGACGACGTACTGGAGCAGGGAACGCGCCGGCGCGACCATGCGAATGGGTTCGTTCATGCTACGAGCGGCTTGTAGCCGCATGAGCGCGTTCATACGCTCGGCAACGATATCGTCCGCCGGCGCCATTGCGTCGGTGGGCAAGACTTCCCAGGCGGGGAAATGCACGCACCGCTCCGGCAGATCGAAGGTGAGCAGGTCCTCGAAGACGGCTTCGGCCTCGACGCGCCCGTGCGTGATAATCAGGAGCGACCGGCCGCCCGCGGCCTGCAACGCGGTCAACGCCTTGCCACTGCCCCACGGGCCGATCACGTCCAAGCACGCGCGCGGCCTCAGTTGCAGCGTGCCGATGCCCGATAGCTTTGGAAGTTGTTTGGTAAGCGCCATTGCTTTACTTCGTCAGGAGGGGGAGGCATCATTCTGGCCGTTACCATGCGCCGCCGCCTCACGCGATGTCACTTTCAGCGCAGCGGGGTACGGAGCCTCCACATCGCGCGCACTAGAATATGATGTTCTTGTCCGTACCGCAAACAGGCAGCGATGCGAACAGACCGCGGTCACTTGCCAGCGGGGCGTGCCTGCGTTAGACAAAGGGCCTCTAACATTAATGCCGAAACCCCTTCAGGGTACATTCCCTAATGCGGGTGGTTGGTACCCAGGGTAGCCCCGCCTACGTCGAGGCGACTTCGGCGGGCCAACCCTGGGCTGCGCGCCGAAACCCCTTCGGGGTAAACGCAAAGACGTTATTATTGTTAGAGCCTCTAAGTATATGAGCCTGACAGAGATAAAGACAGCCATTGAGGCACTCTCGGAAAGAGAGCGATGCGAACTCAATGCGTGGCTTCAAAACTTCGCTTCAGACGACTGGGATCGCCAAATGGAATCAGATGCGAAGGCCGGCCGGATGGACGCGCTGGTGCGCGAAGCTGAGCAAGCATATCGCGACGATGATTGCCTTCCGTTTCCGTGAAGAGCGTCGCATCCCCGAGATTCTGGCGCATGTACCATTACTTGCCCGCCGAGATTCGACGCCTCGCCGATAAGGATTACCGGTTATGGCGGGGAAACCCGCGACACCCGTCGCCGCGATTCAAACCAATCTCAAGCGACCTGTGATCCGTCCGCATTGGCTCACGTTACCGCGCTGTTGGCAAATT
This sequence comes from Candidatus Hydrogenedentota bacterium, assembly GCA_013359265.1. Lineage (NCBI taxonomy): Bacteria > Pseudomonadati > Candidatus Hydrogenedentota > Candidatus Hydrogenedentota bacterium. Next base: position 31,146 of record JABWCD010000032.1, on the reverse strand, counting down.
TGTGACGGACGATACGTTCCTGCGGGTCTGGATTGGGACACACGAAGATTACGACAAGCTTTGATTTCACCACAGTCTTGGCGTCCAGCCGGGTAGCGCATTGACGGAACGTGAGTTCGACGGGAAGCCAAGGATGGCACTTTGCCCTTTGATTGCCTTTTGTCCGCCCCATATACTCACGGCTGCATTGGGCATGAGCGGGAGTGCGGTATGAAGGCGTTGGTTACGGGCGGCGCGGGATTCATTGGGTCGCATCTGTGCGAGGAGCTGTTGCGGCGCGGGCAACAAGTTTTTGTGCTGGACGATCTGAGCACGGGCCGTTTTGAGAATATCGAACATCTTGATGGCAAGTTGACCTGTGTCATTGATACCACGCTTAACCAGGAGATCGTCCGCGATCTCGTTCGGGAAGTCGATGTCGTCTACCACCTCGCCGCGACCTTGGGCGTGCAGCTTGTTGTTGACGAGCCCATTCGCACGATTACGAACAACATCCGCGGCACGGAGACGGTGCTCGAAGAAGTGTGCCGGTATAGGCGGCGGGTGCTCGTAGCGTCGACCAGCGAGGTTTACGGCAAGAGCGACAAGGAAGTGTTCCGCGAGGACGACGACCGGATCATGGGGTCAACGCACCTGAGCCGGTGGAGCTATGCGGACTCGAAGGCGATCGACGAGTTTCTCACCCTCGCGTATTGGCGCACGAAGCGGATGCCTTGCGTGGTGGTGCGGCTGTTCAATACCGTTGGCCCGCGCCAGACGGGCCGTTACGGCATGGTGATCCCGCGCTTTGTGCGCGCCGCGCTCCTCGATGAGCCGATTCCCGTTTTTGGCGACGGCAAGCAGACGCGGTGTTTTGCATACGTGGGCGACGTGGTCCCCGCGCTGTTTGGGCTGATGGACAACCGGGGCATCAATGGCGAGATATTTAACATCGGCAGCACCCAACGGATCACGATCGAGGACCTGGCGAAGCGGGTCATTGCGCTAACGGGAAGCAAATCGGAACTGCATTGCGTTCCGTACGATCAAGCGTACGGTCCGGGCTATGAAGACATGCGCCACCGCGCGCCGTCGCTTGACAAAATCCGCAAGGCGATTGGGTACGAGCCGAAAACAGCGCTCGATCAGATACTCCAGTCGGTGATCGAAGATATGAAGAAGAACCCCAACCGGGCATTCTGACGTCGTACGCGGTCAGTTCAGCCGTCTCGGTTTGATTTCCTTCACCTTTGCGTCGGGCGGAATCGCGAGTGAGTCGTTCGCCGCCGCCGTCTGCCCGGGCGCGCCGGGTTCGAGGCGCACGCGCGTACGGCCGTCTTCTTCTACGCGCTCGCTTACGTTTACGGGCGAGAGACCTTTATCGTTGATACGAATCCACACGTCGTACGGGTTTTCCTTCGTCGGATCGATGGGGATAATGTCCTGCGCGTAAATCGGTGACGTCATGGTTACGATATCGAGTGGTCCAAGTCCCTTTCGTGTAGGAGTCCTGACCAGCCGTGCGCGGTATACCGCGTAGGAAGTAGGCGTGTCCGATATCCGGAAGAGTTCGACTTTATCCGATTCGACAGGCTTCGACAGTATGGACCAGCCGTTGCGGAGCACTTCGATCTTCATTCCCTTGGCGTTCTTGACCTGCACCGTGAAATCGACCAACAAACCGAGCGGCACGATTCCACCGATTCCGATGTCAGGCTGGCCCACGGTGGCGGTCTGTTTGGGCAAATCGTTGGTGGTCAAGTCCACGTTAAGAGACCGGGGCTTCGTTTGTGCGTCGGCGACGAATTCGATAAACGGCGCTTCGGGGCCCGCGGCGACGACTGTGCGTCCGATGCGCAGCCCTTCCAACAGTCCCCGCACGGATTTTTCGCGCGCGTAGATGTAGGTGAGAGGTTGGCCCATCGGGACTTTGGGGCTGGACGACAGGCTGCCGGCAATGCAAACGGCCTTAAGGCCGCGGGTCAGTTCGTAGTCCCAGAACATGGCGGCCTGCGCGTTGGCGCTCAATTCCGACTTGCTTGCGGCCAACGAAAGCGAATGGATCAGGTTTCCGTCTTCGCGCCGCTTATATTCGTCCATCAATTGGTCCAGCCTCGCCCCCGGGACGCCGCGGAAATCGCGGCACCAGACCTCTATCGCGTTGACGTAGCGCAATCCGCGCTGCCACGGCGCGTTCGGGAAGCACGGATGCGCAACCGCAAAAATCCCTCCCTGCGCCTGCACCAACTGGCAGACGCCCTGGTCGCCGATAAGGTTCGAGGGCGGAGCGGGCCGCGTGCTGGGCCCGTAGATTAGGGCGACGCCCCGTTTCTCATCGCCCCACTCCATCGCCGGAATGAGCACCACCTTGTCCGACTTGAAGTCGGCGTCGAAACACGCCTTGAGCGTGTTTCTATCGGTAATCGCGATGAAATCGAGGCCGGACTTCTCCGCGCGCCTGACCAAGTCCGCGACGGATTCGGCACCGCCGCCGTGGATCGACCGTACGTGCAAGTCGCCCTTGTACCAGCCCGGCTTCTTGTCTAGCACCGGCGAATCGAATGGCAAAGGTTCTGCGTTGGGGAAGCTAATCGGGCTGCTTGGGTCCGTGTTCGCCTTCATCTCGACCTCGTCAAGCACGAGGTCGTAGTCCTGATCGAAGCTGCGCAGCGGCCTCGTGACCGGCATGCCCTCCTTGGTGACGCCCTGGGTCAGCACGTACGAAACCATGCCTGTGCCGCCCGGTGGCACCGTCACGTCCTGGATATCGCAGAGCAGGGGGAGGTCCCAGTCGTAGATGTATACGTATGCGCGGTAGTTGCCTGGGGGGACCGGGCGCCGCTGCTTGCCGTTTTCCAGGTCGAGCCGGATAGGCTTCGCCCCGGCCTCATCGGTACGGACCGCCACGACGTGGCCAGGCAGGGTTTGTTGAAGAATATCGGTCACTTCGACGAACAGGTGCGTTCCTTCCGCGGCAGGATTGGCCGATTGCCCGGCGCCGGCCTGAGCATGTGTTTCACCTGCATAACAAACTGTCGCTATGGTTAGAACGGTCAGCCAACGAGCATACATCGCGGCGCCTCCAGTGTGCCGATTGAACCGGCAAGTAAATTTGACTCTCGTACTAGGATGAGTATAGAATATACACACTAAGCCCGTGCACCAGTCGATAGTGTGGTCGCTGGCGCATACGAGCTCACTCAACAACCTACATTCTGGCGGTAGGGCGGATGGTGCATGTGGGAAGCGTGCGCCAAGGCGGAGGATCTTGTCAAATGCTTTCAAGTATCGACATCAACAGCAGCGTTGCGGTGTACGTGCAGATCGAGAACCATGTCCAGTTTGCGATTGCGTCCGGTCGTCTCAAAGCGGGAGATCAGTTGCCGTCTGTGCGAGAGCTGTCGGAGAGGCTCAATGTGAACCCGAACACGGTTGCCAAGGCGTACCGTGATCTCGAGGTCATGGGGCTGCTCTATACGCGACGGGGCATGGGCGTGTTCGTGAACAAGGGTGTCGAAGGCAAGTGCCGCGACGAATGCCGGAAGCGCATCATCGGCCGGCTTCACGAGGTGGTTGCCGAAGCAAAGGCAGCAGGTATGACGGCGCGGGAAGTCTCCGAGGTTACGGACAAGAGCTACCAGATGGAAAGCGGTCCGTACAGTGCGACGCCGAACTCCCTGACGGCGCTGGCGAAGGGTGGCGCGAAGAAGAAGTCGAAGTAGTACGGTTAACAGGGCTTGTAAACGGAGAACTGGCAGCCTGACTGATAGGCTCCCAGTTCTTTGTTATTTTGTAACTCGTTATAATCAGGTAACTTATGTAATATTGTGCGAAAACCGAATCAGCGCAGGGTGTGGAACACTTGGAACACATTAGGCGTTTTTGGGTCGAACTGCGAAAAAAGCTATAAAAAACAATTGACATTCGTGCCGCTCTGTTCTACACTTAGTAGTGACGACTTGGGAAATGGCGTTGAGGCCGCATCGGACTTCCCCAGACCGGCCATGGCGAACGCGGGCTGGGGACGGGCAACCTGCGGCTGCACAGTTACAGATTGGGCACATGGTGCAATGGAACCAACTGACGAACGGTCAAGCGAACCACAAGGGCCACACGCTGGGGTAGCGAATGTGGGCGAGTCCCGGGGCATGCCGCTAGTTCAGGATCGGCCCCCTGCGGTTGAACACTACGAGTCCACCGCACGCCTGTCGCACGGCGCCAAGGTCAAGCGCGGGCAGTTGACGGCGGTCCAGCAGGGCCGGTATGGCACGGGACCTGCTCCATACGGGTACCGCCGCGGCAACGAAGGAGAGAAGCCGCTTGTCGTAGACGATCGCGAAGCGGAAGTGGTGCGCATAGTCTTCCGCGAGTATCTTGCCACGCGCAGTACGGGCAAAGTCGTGTCGTATCTGCACTCCAAAGGTATCATGACGCGCAAGGGCAACAAATGGTCGCGTCAGGCCATCGCGATTATACTTTCGAACCGAACGTATCGAGGGCGCGTCAGTTACGGCGACGTGGAGACGCAGGGCGTACACGACCCGATCATTGATCCCGCGCTTTTCTATAAGGCGAATGCAATTCGCGAACGGCGCAAGCGCCGGCGCGATTCGAACGACTGATTCTACCGGGCCTGGCGCGGTCCGGGGCGCAATGCGCGCTCCGGGCCGTTTTTCTTTTCTCGATTGAAGGGCCGCGACCCGAGCGATTACGATGCCCGCGGACACGGGAAATTGCGCACACCAATCGACAATGAAAGGCATCACCATGCTTGACCGGAACGCGGCCGCCCTAATCGTGATCGATTATCAGGAAAAGCTGTTGCCCAAGATACTCAATGCCGAGGCCGTTTCCGCGCAGGCGATTAAGCTCATCCGCTTCGCGCGGGAGCTTGATGTACCGATTCTGTGGACCGAGCAGTATCCAAAGGGCCTGGGTCATACGGTCGAACCGGTGGCCACCGAACTCGAGGGGATGACACCAATCGAAAAGACGGCTTTTGGCTGCCTCGGCGATCCGAATTTTGCCACTGCGCTCGATGCCAGCGGCAGGCGGCAATTGTTGCTCACCGGTATCGAGGCGCACATCTGCGTCATGCAAACGGCGCTTTTGGCGATCGAGAAGGGATACAAGGTATTCATCCCGCGCGATGCCGTGGGATCACGCATTGAAAGCGAGTACGATGCGGGACTCGACCGGCTCGAACGTGCGGGCGCGGAACTCGTCACCACGGAAATGGCGATCTTCGAGATGCTGCGCGAAGCCGGTACACCGGAGTTCAAGAAAGCGTTGCCACTGATCAAGTAGGGTGACGAAGTACGGGAAGCAGGGACGAAAACGACCCAGAGGACGGAAGGGACAAATGACGGCTGGAAGTGGGATGGGAGAAGGAGCGTGGGCGCGGCTGGTGCGTAGAGAGGGGATGTGTCGCGCGTATGGCCACATGGCAGCCGCCGCCATTGGCGTGCTGCTGTGTACGGTTGCGTCGCCGAGCGCGTTGGCGTGGGCGACGGCGTACGACACGGACGGCGCGATCACGGTGGATGGCAAGCGGACGTTTATTGTGGGCACGTACATGGTTGGTAACAAGTACACGGCGCCGCAACCGACGCCCGAGCTTTATAAGGAACTGGCGGACGCAGGCTTTAATCTCGTACAAGCGGCGCCGGAGAACTTGGACACGGCGCACGCGGCGGGGCTGATGACGTGGTTGGGCGCCGGCGTAGTCGACCCGAAGGATTTCGAATCAAGCGCGAAGGCGCTGACCGAACGGGTGAATGCCGTAAAGGGCCATCCGTCGTTGGCGTTTCTCGAAACGTCAGACGAGCCTGCGTGGACGTGGATGAAAGCGGAGGCGCGGATCAGCGCCGAGGCATTTGCGAAATCGTATCCAATCGTGAAGGCCGCCGATTCGAACCATCTGCTCTATACGAACCACGCGCCTACCAATTTGATCAGCACACTCGTCGCGTACAACGCGGGCACCGACATCGTTGCAGTCGATATCTATCCCGTGAATCCCGGTAATCTCACGCCGCAATACGCGTTGTTCGAGGACGGCTTGCAGGGCGATTTGAACAATACGCACATCAGCCAGGTGGGCGAGTATTGCGATAAAATGCGCACGGTGGCGGGGCCAAGCAGGCCGGTGTTCATGGTGTTGCAGGCGTTTGCGTGGGAGATGCTAAGGGACGAGAAGGAGCGCGATCCCGCGAAGGTGCTGTACCCGAGGTATGAGCAGTCGCGCTTTATGGCATGGCAATCGATCGTTCACGGCGCGAACGGCATTGTCTATTGGGGAAGCTATTACACGCCGCAACCGTCCGAGTGTTGGGACGGCATCAAGCGTGTGACGCGCGAAATCGCGGACTTGCGGGACGTGATCGCGCAGCGGACCGCGAGTATTGCACTGGAATTGACGTATCACGAACTTGGACGGTCGGTTGATGATGGCGTGCAGTGGCTCGCAAAGGAGCACGGCGGAAAGCTGTATCTGTTCACGTGCAACGCCGATAAGAGTCCCTGCCGTGTGACGTTCAATGGGCTCGGCGGCTGGACGAAGTGCACGGTCATAAGCGAAGACCGAATAGCGGCAGTCAGCGATGGCGCGCTGACGGAGGATTGGGCGCCGTTCGGCGTACGCTTGTACGAATTCTCGCGCGAATGATTGCGTTCAACGGGCCAATTACGAGCGCGGGCCCGGAGCGCTGCATTCAGCCCTGAGATGTGCTAATCGCTACCGTCTTTCGGCCGGATGTCGTAAGCGGCCTGCGCGGATCGGTACTCGTCTTCTTCAGTAGTTGCCGCCTGTGCCTGCTGCGCGTCGTCCTTTCGCTCCCACTGCGTGTCTTCCGAACGGCCGTTGCCGGGTTCGGCTGGCGCTGACTCGAATTCGACGGGCGCCTCGTTTGCGCCGGTTGCCGGTACGCTTTCGGACGGATTGGAATCGGTGGGTTCGGGCTGTTTCGCCGGTTCGTCCGTCTTGGACTGGTCCTCGCCCGTTAACTTGTCCAGAAGTTCTTCCGGCTTAAACTTCCGCAGTTCGCGGAATTCCTTCTTCACTGGGTTGAGTTCACTCATAATGTCGCGCTTGGCGTCGTCCCAATGCTCGCGGAAGTCTCGAACCAAACGGAGAAAGACCTTGGCCTGTGTTGGGAATTTTTCGGGTCCCAAGAAGATCAAAGCGATGGCCGCGATCACGAGCAGCTCTGGCATGCCGATGTTCAACATACGAGTGCTCCGAACCTATGCGGGCTTCTTGCGATCGATAACATAGGCAATCCACACGCACGCCTCGTACATCAGGACGAGGGGGACCCACATGGCGGCAAAGCTAAACGGGTCTGTCGTCGGTGTGAGCGCGGCCGCTGCGACCGCCAACAGGACAAACGCATACCGCCGATACGCGCGCAATGTCTGCTGTGAGACGATGCCGAGATACACGAGTATGAGTACAACCATCGGAAACTGAAACGCGACCGCGAAGGCGAGCAGCAGAAATATCTCGAATGCAATCGTTGGAGACATCTGCAACTGCTGTTTGACGCCTTCCGGTGTCCACTGGTTCATCAGGCCGATCAACTGCGGGGAAACGAGGAAATACGCGACTGCGGCGCCTGCAACCGCCAGAACGCTACACCCCACGATCAGAGTGAGCGCGAGCTTCCTTTCGTTCGGCTTGAGACCGGGAAAGACGAACGCGCAAATTTCGTAGAGAATGTGCGGCGCGCAAATAATCGCGGCGAAAGTCCCTGCGAGGCGAACGGCGACGTTCATGGATTCGAGGGGGTTGTTTGTGATCCACGGGATTTCCATTCCCCGCGTCTGAAGCGGGTAACTGAGCACCTTGTACAGTTGCTCCCAGAAGATAAAACACAGGACGAACGCGATACCGATCCCTACAATACTTCGGATCAGGCGTATCCGCAGTTCGCCGAGGTGCTCGGTAAACGTCATGCGCTTGTCGTCGTTGTCCATGAGTCCCATCGTCGCCATAGCAACCGTTTCCGTTGGCGATCAAGCCGATCGGTTGAATCCAGGTATATGCCACGGAAGATCGTACAAGCGGCGCGCTTAACATGCAAACATTGGCGCGCCGGCAAAAAAGGTGAAGGGCGGCCACCCGGCCGCCCTTGTAAGAATTCTCCGCGCCAATTCAGGGATTCGCCGTGGCGCCCGTGCCGACGCTTTGCTCGATCGGATCGCTAAAGGACGGCGGCGGAAGTTTGCCGGGGTCTTGGACGTATTCCTTGAGCGCTTTGCCGGGCTTGAAGGTGGCGACCTTTTTCTCCGCGATGGGGACTTCTTCGCCCGTGCGCGGGTTCCGGCCGATGCGCGCGTCGCGCGACTTCACCTCGAAGACGCCGAAGTTTCGAATTTCGAGGCGTTGGCCTTCGGAAAGGCTTGCCACGATGGCATCCAGCGTTCCCTGGATGACTGCCGATACTTCGTTCTGTGTATACCCCAATCGTTCCGCCACGTCGATGACTAGTTCGCGTTTGGTCAAGCAACACCCCCTAATCCGCCGCTCCGCTCGAGAAAGCCCAACTAATTACTGTGGAAGCGAGCCCCGGTTGCCCGTAGCCGCATTGAAATACATCTCACCCAAACCGGTGAAGTACAGAATTGCCGCGATGACGATAACGATCGCGAGGAAGATCAGGCCGTTTTTGGTGCCCTTGGACATACTTTGCTTTGGGGGCGCCGCCATCATATTGCCGACCATTACGTGCTCGCCCGATTCCGCTCGCACCTTCTTGTCCTCTAGAGCGCCGAGCGTCTCGTTAATCGAGATGAAGGCGCGGTGCCATTCGTTCTGCAGCTTTTTGATGGCCACTTCGGACTGCGAGTAGATGGACTCCAGATTGGTTGCGCCGGAAACGATGTTCATCGTGTTCGCGTCGAACTTGTAGTCGGCGCCGAGGCTTTCTTTCAGCACCTGGTGCTCGCGCGCCAGCTTGCTTTTGATCTTCAGGAATTGGTTCTCGAGCTGGGCCTTGTTCACTCCCGGGCTCGGGTACGCGCTCAGAATCTGGTTGAAGAGCAGCCAATCGTTCATGAACTCGCGCGTAAGCTGGATGCTGCGATCCAGCAGCTCGATTATCTTCAGAAGTTTCTTGTTCGGGGCCATGGGGCACCGCCTCCGCTGTAGTTTGGACTCCCCAGAGAATCTCGTGACTTTAGCATATGGGGGAGTCGAAGTCAAAACCCTAAGTGAAGCATGGGCAGAGGCTTATGGAAATGGAGCGGACGGCGCCGCCCTTTTTGCAGGGCTGATGCCCGCGAATAAACACTTCACACGAATGTGCCGCGGATGCTTACCGTGCTGCCATAAAGTTCTTGATCATCTGTTTGCCCGATTCGGTGAGGATGCTCTCGGGGTGGAATTGCACGCCCCAGACGGGGTGCTCCCGATGCGCGACCGCCATGATTTCGCCCTGGTCGGTCGTCTCCGCGATGATCTCGAGGCAGTCCGGACAGGTCTCGCGTTTGATAACGAGACTGTGGTATCGCGTGGCGTTGAAAGGCGAGGGCACGTCCGCGAACAGCCGGTTGCCATTGTGCCGAATAGCGCTGATTTTACCGTGCATGATCCGGTCGGCCCGGACCACGTCTCCACCGTACGCAGCGCCGATGCTCTGGTGGCCGAGGCAGACGCCGAGAATCGGGAATTCTTTGCCCAATTCCTTGATCGTGTCGATCGAGATACCCGCCTCGTAGGGCGTGCAGGGTCCCGGCGAGATCACGATTCGGTCCGGCTTCATCTCACGGATGGCGCCGACTTCGATCGCGTCGTTGCGGAACACACGGACGTCCGGTTCGAGTTCGCCGAAGTACTGTACAAGGTTGTAGGTAAACGAATCGTAGTTATCGATGAGCACGATCATGCTTCGAGTCCTTTCTCCGCGAATTCCACGGCGCGGAACAGCGCCTTGGCCTTGTTTACGGTTTCGTCGAATTCCCGTTCGGGCACGCTGTCGTACACGATACCGGCCCCGGCCTGGACGTAGGCGACACCGTCCTTGATGACCATTGTGCGAATGACGATGCAGGTGTCCATCTCGCCGTTGAAACTGATGTAGCCCGCGCCGCCGGAGTAGATGCCGCGCCGGACCGGCTCGAGTTCGTCGATGATTTCCATGGCGCGGATTTTGGGCGCGCCGCTCACGGTGCCCATAGGGAATGTTGCGCGCAAGGCATCGTAGGCGTCCGCGTTCGCGAGCATGTCGCCCTCGACCTGGCTGACGATATGCATGACGTGCGAGTAGCGCTCGATGACCATGCGCTTTGTCGGCGCGACCGTTCCCGGCTTGCTGATACGCCCCACGTCGTTGCGCCCGAGATCGAGGAGCATGACATGTTCGGCGATTTCTTTCACGTCGGCGAGCAACTCCTTCTCGAGCGCGAGGTCTTCTTCGACGGTTGCGCCGCGTGGGCGCGTTCCTGCGATGGGCCGCACCATGCATCGGCCGTTGCGCACCTGGGTCATGACCTCGGGGCTGGAACCGACGAGCGTCACGTCGGGGTACTGGAGAAGGATCATGTATGGCGACGGGTTGATGCAGCGCAGCGCGCGGTACAGGTTGATGGGGCTGGTCGAAACTTCGCGCTCGAACCGTTGCGACAGGACCACTTGAAAGATGTCGCCCGCGCAGATGTACTCCTTGGCTTTGCGGACGGCGTCGCAGAAGCTTTCTTTCGTAAAACTCGAGCGGATTTCCCTGTTATTTGCGGGAACGGATTTTGTATCGGGGATGGATAATGGTCGCTTCATTGCCGCGCTGATCGCGTCGATTTTCCGCACCGCCTCGTTGTACGCGGCGTCGGCGTCGTCCCCTACGTGGGCGTTCGATACGATCTTCAACAGGTTATTGACGTGGTCGAAGATCAAAATCGTGTCGGTGATCATGTAATACAGGTCGGGAAGGTCGAGCGTGTCGGGGTTGTTGTCCGGCAGTTTCTCGAAGAAGCGGACTTGGTCGTAGGACATGTAGCCAACCGCGCCGCCGTGAAATTCCGGTACGCCGTCGACCGGTACCGGCGTGAACTGCGCCATCAACTGCTTCAACTCGCCGAGGGGATCTTCTGATTGGAGCGTAGTTACTTTCCCGTTGCGGGTAATGGTTACCTGCTTGCCCTTCGATTTGAACACGATAGATGGATTTGCGCCGATGAATGAGTAGCGGCCTATCGTGTCCGCCTTCTCCACGCTTTCCAGCAGGAAGGAATACTCTTGCCCTGCCGCCAACTTGATATACGCCGAAACCGGCGTTTCCAGGTCGGCCACTATATCGCGATGCACGGGCACCAAAGATCCCGGCTTTGCGATTCGTCTGAAATCATCTAAGCTTGGATGAATCATTTTATTATCCTTAGCGTGCTCGCATGTTGATATTCATTTTGGCGTCTAGCGTCTAGCGTCTAGCGTTTAGCGTCTTCCCTTTTTGACTGTTTCCTGGCGATGCATCGTTTGAATCATCGAGCGCAGCATCTTGCCAACCTCTTGGGCAATCTCCCAGACGTACAGCGCGTCTTCCCGTTTCGCGAAACCTAACCGCACAGCTATTGCGACGTGTGTTTCAAGTTCCGCGAGCGAACCTCGGGAAATAGAAAGATGATGGATGTAGTCTCCTCGATGCAGCCGTCCATAACCTTCCGCGATATTGGCCGGTACCGACACGGCAGCTCGTTGGAGCTGACTGGTAAGTCCAAACTTCTCTCTCTCTGGGAATTGCTCGGACAGCCTGTACACCGCTTCTACAAGGTCCATGGCCCTTTGCCAAATCAACAAATCCCGGTATGTCTTCGTGCTCATTGTCCGTCCTCGATTTACCATGCCTCCAGACGCTACACGCTAGACGCTACACGCTCCTATTCTTTTGCCACCCCATCCCCATCCAACACCAACCTCCCATCCTCCTCGACGCGCCGGTAAAAGCAGCTCGTTTCATTGGTGTGACACGTGGGGCCAACCGGGTCGCAGCGCAACAAAACGGCATCGTTATCGCAATCGGTACGAATCTCAACGACGTTCAACACGTTCCCGGAGCTCTCGCCCTTGCGCCAAAGTTTCTGCCGGGATCGCGACCAGAAGCATGCTTGCCGTTCGCGTAGCGTGATCTCGAGCGCTTCGCGGTTCATGTATCCGACCATGAGCACCTGGCCGGTTGCGTAATGTTGTACGACCGCGGCGACAAGGCCGTTCGCGTCGAGCTTGAGCACGTCAAAGATCGAATTCGGCTTTACGGTTTCGGCGCTCACGACGATTCTCTCCCGCACCTGCAACTCCCCTCCCGAGGTCCACAGGCGCATTTAACGTTCAATACAAAAAGGAAATAAAAGAAACAGGAGGAACTAGGCGTGGATATGGTGACGCCATCGACGCGGGGCGATCGAATGGGACGGCATCACGTTTCCTCCGGTGCGGCGTTGGCCGCGTTAGTGCGGTATTTCTAGCACAGGCTTGGTGCAGCTTTCAACCACTGCACCGCATCGGCCTCGAAAGGTCGCAGCCGCATGCGCATGCAGCAAAGAGTGACTTCTGGAATTACTGGGTCGTCGGCTGGGCGACTAACCAGACGAACAATCGAGTGGGGTAGCGATTCAGGGACGGCCCGGTAAGGCGCTCGTGGTTTGTGCTCCAATTTGCTAACAATAAATCTGCCAATATGTTGTGTGAGTCGAATGGCCTGCGGACGGCGTCGCGTATTGTCGACCGCTTTATTTTGGTACAATGGCGTTGAAGGCAAGGTCCGTATGCTGAAAAACCAGCTCCACCAACCGAATCAAACGCTAATCGCAAGCCCCGAATTGGGTTTTGCCACCGCGTTGGCTCGAGCGCTGACGACAGGTTCGCACAGGCCCGACATTTGCCACGACGCCAAGGGTGTGCTCCGTGTTGCGGGGCGGACGGAATTCGACATCGTTGTGCTCGATCTGGAGCTTGGAGAACAGGCGGGCATGGACTTGGTGTCGTATATTCGCCGGCGCAGCCCGCGCACGCGGATCATTTTGTTGTTCGAGATCGCGAAACTCGAGCGCGCGTTGGACGGGATTCGGCAGGGTGCGTACTTCTACCTGCCGCGCACGTGCATGCCGTCGGACGTGGCGCTCGTCGTGCACAAAGCGATAAAGAGCATCGCCCACGAGTCCGCGGCGCACTCGTACGAGCATTCGGTCTTCGAGGAAATGGCGGGCGGTTCGCCGGCTATGAAGCGTGTCATCGAAGTGATCTCGAAGGTCGCGCCGACGGACAGCACGGTGCTGCTGCTCGGCGAAAGCGGGACCGGAAAGGAACTGCTCGCGAACACCATTCATCGCCTCAGTCCGCGGCGGGACATGCCGTTCATCGCGATTAACTGCGCCGCGCTGCCGGAGCAATTGCTCGAGAGCGAAATGTTCGGCCACGTGAAGGGCTCGTTTACGGGCGCGGATTCGGACAAGCGCGGGCTATTCGAGGAAGCCGACGGCGGCACGATCTTTCTCGACGAAATCGGCGACATGGCGCTGGTCACGCAGGCGAAATTGTTGCGCGTGTTGCAGAACGGCGAGATTCGCGCAGTCGGGTCCGCGAAACCGAAACGCGTGGACGTACGCGTGATTGCGGCGACGAACCGCGATCTCGAACGCGCGGTGGAGAACCTGTCGTTTCGCGAGGACCTGTATTTCCGCCTCAACGTGATTCAAGTGCGCATCCCGCCGCTGCGCGAACGGCTCGAAACGCTGCCGGGTCTTGTCGACCATTTCGTCAATCGCGCAAACACGCAATTCAACAAGAACATCGTCGGCCTCGACGAACGCGCGCAGGCGTTGTTGCGCAACTACACGTATCCCGGCAACGTGCGCGAACTCGAAAGCATCGTCGCGCACGCGGTCATCATGGCCGACGCGAACGTCATCCGCGCCGAAGACCTGCCGGACACGGTCCGCAACGGCGTGCGTCCGCGCCTCGCGCTGCCGAACCTGTCTGCCGAGAGCATCTCTTCAATCAACGAAATGGAAGCGCAGGCTATCCGCGCGGCGCTCGACCGGCTCAATGGCAATCAGACCGAGGCGGCCAAACGACTCGGCGTCTCGCGCTCGACGCTGTGGCGGAAGATGAAGGAGTATGGGATTCCGGCGGGGTGAACGCGCGATGAAACCGACAATCTATCTCGAAACAACCGTCATCAGCTAGTTTGTCGCGCGGCCTTCCGCAGACGTAATTATCCGTGGGCACCAGGAGACTACGCACCAATGGTGGAACAAGCAATTGCCTCGATACGAAGTCTTCGTCTCGGAGCTTGTAATTGACGAGATGAGGCAAGGCGATCCAGATGCGGCAGATCGTCGTATCGAATCGGCACGTGAGTTTAAGGTGTTGCGGGTCACAAACGAAGCCAGAGAGCTGGCCAGAACTTACTTGGGAGAACTTCCGTTGTTTCGGGATGCCGAAGCCGATGCTGTACATCTGTCGTTGGCGGTGTTGGCGGTGTAGACTATATGGTGACGTGGAACTGTAGACGTATTGCCCGAGCTTCCGTAATAGCTGCGCTACCATTGATTAACCGTCGTCGTGGCCTCGATTCGCCGGTTATATGCACGCCCGAGGAGTTACTTTATGAAGACGAAAGAGACATGGTCTGATCCGATTGTCGATGAGATCCACGAAATTCGGAAGCGACTCGTGCGTGAAGCCGGGGGCACGCTGGATGCACTCGTGGACAAATTGATGAAATCTCAGGAGCGCCACGGAGAGAGGCTTGTATCGCGCCAGCGTCCTCAGGATGGCGCGAAAGCAGGCTAGAGCGCGATGGGTCTTCGCTCGATTCATGTTTTGCCGGACAGTCTCAATCAAGTCACGGAATAAACATCGCATCGAGACCAAACACGAGGACAGCGAATCCGGCGTGGTTGACTTTTGGCCTGTCGTCGCGCGCGGCTTGGACCGCAACATCGCATCACTCTCGAGCGCACACATTTCCGCCCGAGCACAAATCGGCGAGCATGGGCGTTTCGTCGAATGGCCGGGAAACATCGATTTTTGCGCGGATACGTTGCGAAAACGTCTCATAAGCATCACGGCAAGTTCGCCACGCGCAAGAGCTCGCCCGTAGGTTCCCAAATCGCTTGATTGAATTAGACTCCAATTCACTCCATTTCTCAGCCCATCGTGTTGCACTTGCCTAAGCCAAAATCCAACATCTAGAATCCGAAATCGGAGTGTACCCAGGCTGACCCCAAACCCCGGCCGGATGCCGCGCTTCGCGGTCCGGCGCGCGAAAGGACGATCCATGTCACACGGCGGCAAGTTGGCGGCGCGCGCGCTGAAGAACGCGGGTGTCGAGTGCATTTTCACGTTGAGCGGCGGGCATATCATGCCGATTTACGACGGGTGCCTGGACGAGGGCATCCGCATCGTGGACGTGCGGCACGAGCAGGCGGCGACGCATGCGGCGGATGCGTGGTCGCGCGTGAACCCGGGGACGATCGGTGTCGCTGTGGTGACAGCCGGGCCGGGCGTGACGGACGCGGTGACTGGCGTGGCCAACGCGTGGCGGGCGAATTCGCCGATACTCTGCATCGGCGGGCAGGGGCCGTTCGCCAACCTCGGGCGCGGGTCGTTGCAGGAGATGGACCACGTCAGCCTGATGCGGCCGATCACGAAGTTTTCCGCGGCCTGTTACGACACCGAGCGCATCCCCGAGTACATCGAACGGGCAATTCGCGCGGCCATCTCGGGCATTCCGGGGCCGGCGTTCCTCGAGATACCCATGGACGTGCTGATGAACGAGGCGAGCCTCGAGCGCGCGACGTTTCCGCCAATCTCGACTGCGCCGCCGCTCGTGGGTCCGCAGGGCGAAGAGGTCGTGAAGGCCCTGCGCATCCTCGCGGAGGCGAAGCGACCGATGCTGATGGCGGGTACGAGCGTGAAGTGGTCGAACGCGCAACCGCAGCTTAACGCGTTCCTTGCGAAGACGAACCTGCCCGCCTACGCGAACGGCATGGGCCGCGGGACTATTCCGCGCGATTCGAAGCACCTCTTCAACCGCACACGGCGCGAAGCGCTCGAGGCGGCCGACGTGGTCATCCTCGCGGGAACGATTCTCGATTTCCGCATGGCGTTCGGTCAGAACATTCCGGAATCCGCGAAGATCGTCCAACTCGATATGGACAACATGCTGATCAGTCACAACCGCGCGTCGCACGCGGCGCTCGTCGGCAACCTCGCAGTATCGTTCGACGCACTGATGCGCGCCATGGACAGCGAAAAAATTGCGCTCGATTTCTCCGCCTACAGCGCAGAGCTCCGCGCGAAAGAGGATGCGTACAAGGCGAAAGAACAGGCGAAGCAGGCGAGCGACGCCGTCCCGATCGAGGCGGACCGCATGTGCCGCGAGGTCGCAAACTTCGTCGAGCAGAACGACAACATGATCGTCATCGGCGACGGCGGCGACATCGTCGCCTCCGCGGCGAAGGTCGTACCGATTCCGAAGAACGGGTTCTGGATGGACCCAGGCCCGCTCGGCACGCTGGGCGTCGGTATGCCGTTCGCCATCGCCGCGCAAATCGCGCACCCGGACAAGCGCGTCCTCATCATCTACGGCGACGGCTCGTTCGGTCTCAACGGCTTCGAGTACGACACCGCCGTGCGGTTCAACCTGCCCATCGTTGGCATTGTCGGCAACGACGCCGCGTGGGGCCAGATGATGCGCCCGCAGATCGCCATCTACCAGCGGCTTTGCGCCACACAACTCAACTACACCCGCTACGATAAAGTCGTCGAGGCCCTGGGCGGCCACGGCGAATACGTCGAGCAGCCCGGCGACATCCGCCCCGCCCTCGAGCGCGCCTTTGCCAGCGGAAAGCCCGCCTGCGTCAACGTAAAGTTGAAGCAGGACCAGAGCTACCGCGGCGGCGGGTACGTGTAGCGTCTCGCGGGCGGACGACTCCACATAATGAAATCGCTTCGTATCTACCTCGATACATCGATCCTCAACTTCCTCTTTGCGGAAGACGTGCCGCATTACTGTACGGCGACACGCGAGTTCTTCGACGGCTATGTTTCTAGGCGCGTTCACACTGCGCATGTTTCGAGCGTCGTTCTGGAAGAAATCGCGGCAACCCCGAACGTGTTCAGGCGCGACGCGTTAGTGCGGGCGATAGTCGAGTATGGAGTCGACGTGTTGCACACCGCGGACAGCCAGGACGAAATTGCGCGACTCGCGCAGGTATACTTGACGAAGAAGGTTTTGCCGAAAGGAGAAGTTCGCGACGCGTTGCACATCGCCGTAGCGACGGTTTTCGGGATGGACGTATTGCTCAGTTGGAATTTCCGACATCTCGCGAATGTGAATAGAGAAACGAAAGTCAACGCGACGAATCTCGCCGAGGGTTACAATAAGCCGTTGCGCATCTGCACTCCGCTGGAGGTATTGTCCGATGAAAGTTAAGGACCCCAAAGTACTTATCGACGTGCGGCGCGTGAAAGCGAGGCTCAACAAAAAAGTAGCGCACCTGCCTGCGGGGAAGGCCGTGCGAAAAGCGCTCCGCGATTCTATCGATGCAGCGACGGCAATCGACTTAGCGGGCATGAAGTCGTCCGTGTCTTCCGCTGCGGGCGGCCAAATACGCGCAGAGCGACTCAATGAACCCAAAGCGATGCGTATAGTCCGAGCGTGGAAGTCCGCCGCCGGTAAGAAACGCGCGCAGCTTCCGTTGCGCAAAGTGCTCAAGAAACGAATTCACGATTCCTCCAAAACCGCCGGACGCGGGGGATTCGGATCCGGCAATCGCAACTCCGCAAAATAGGAGGCGTGAGGGTTGGCGATTCGCGATGTCGTTCTAGCATCTCATCCACGGCGCGGATGAAACGCACGGATATCGAGCGCGCGAAGTCGGCCCCGCTCAGCTTTCCGCCTGCCTGATTGTTGTCTACTTCTTAGCCCACCGCGTTGCATCCTCCGTTGTCAAGGCTATGGATGATAGGCCGAACCAGTCCGTTGTTACGTGACTTCGCAATACGAAACGGTACCGGTACGACCTGCTTTACACCAGTTGAGTCCTTCTTGCGTGAAGGTAGTTCGAGCCCGGATCGTGCGTAGCGGCGTTTGTGGTCACGGGTAGCGCTGTCGTCAACCAAGGTCCTACCCCCCATACCTTTTTTGACGATTCAAGGGGGAGGGGGTGTACGAATTCAGGCGTATAGACGAGTCAGCGCTCTGAAAGAAGAGTAGGCTTCGCCACGGATTCTCACCCATACACAGCGTTGCCAGACGAGGAGCGCGTGGGGGCCACGCACGTACGCAACTGGGCGTACGGCGTGCTCGCCATTTCGCGAGACGCTATCTCGCTCTCTTCTTAGCCCACGGCGTTGCACTCGTCCGACTGCGGACCACGTGGACGATACGGAAGAATGGGCTGCGAAACGACCCCTGTTTGCGTGACAGATAATGCGATGGATGCAGGTTATGAGCGAAGTGGGTATGAAGGTGTGAACGTGAGGAGTTGCGAAGGGAATCGAATTGCGTGGCGGACACGGGTGGTCTTGAGATTGGCAATTCTCAGTTGGCGATGTTGCGCGTGACGGACGTTGGGGGTCCCGATGTCTCGCGGAGTTGTTGGCCGCTTACTGGCAGGGTAAATGGGGCGCCGCCGTTGACGGAGATTTGGAAGGCGCCAGTGCGGATGTTGGTTCGGAGGTTGGGAGTTGGGACGGGTTCGGGGGCGCGACTGGTCGGGACGATGGAAAGCCAGGTGAGTCGGTCGTTCTCGAACCGGTATTGGAGGACGTTGCCGGCGGTGTCCCAAAGCCCGCCTTCGTCCCTGGTTCCGCCAAGTTTTTGAAAGGTGTCGGGCGTGAGGGTATCGACGGGGTAGGGCGTGCCGTCAATGTATAGGGACATGTGGGGCAGCGGGTCGGCGTAGCCGGGAGGTTTCCAGACGAACAGGCGAACGTAGCGGACATCGACGCCGTCGGCACTACCGACAAAGGTGAGGCCGCCGTTGTACGTGGCGCGGTATTGCAGCGCGTTGCGAACGGCAAGCCATGCAACGATTGCGAGCGCGAGCATGGTCGCGCTTACGATTGCGACGGTGGTGAGCGATGCGCGGCCAGATGAGCGAGGCATAGTGATTCCCGCGGCCATCGTGTCACAACGATGACGGTGGAGCAAGATGATTCACGCGGTGCCATCTCGGGCGGGACGCCCGCGCACCTTTATGCGAAGTCGGGTCGGTGTTGCCGGGTTTGCTAGAATCCGCGCATGAAGATTGTTTGTGTGGTGAGCGCGTTGGACGTGCAGTTGAATTATGGGTGTACTCCGGCGTGGTGGCAGTTTTTGAAGGGGTTGCACGAGCTGGGGCATGAGGTCGTGGCGATTCCGTACGCGGGGGCGGCGTTTGGTACGCCGTGGTGGCGGTGTTATGCGAACCCGTGTCAGGCGGAGGGGCGGGCTTTTGGGGCGCTGAAGAAACTGTTCGGGGGTGGGGCGGCTGACCTGCGGCGTTGGGCGGAAAGAGACCTAAGAGACCGAACGGACCTAAGGGACGAAAGGGAGCTATGGGACGAAGAAGACCTGGACGGCGATCCGCGCGCTATGGACGTATTGGACAGGATGGACGAGAGGGCTGGGGCAAGCGATAGGAGCGGGGGCGCGAGCGGGAGACGACTTACAGTCAGGGTTGCGGGAAAGAGCGGGAAGGCAGGTGCGGGTGCGGGAAAGAGTGCGATAGCCGTTGGGGCTTCGGGATTTGGCGGGCAGATCGCCGGCGGCATCAAGGGGCCGGGACGATCGAAGGTTGGGCGTGGTGGCGGGTCGTCGATACGCGGGGGCGTGAGTGGCGCGATCAATAGAAGACTGATCGAGTCGTGGGTGCGGCCGCGGTGGGAGGCGCATCTGGCGAAGATACTCGAAGCGGAGCGCGACGTGGATGCGGTGATCGTGTTTTCGGTCCCGCTAAACCATTTTACGGGGCTGCCGGCGCGGCTGGGGAAGAAGTGCGGCGTGCCGTTTTACTTTTTCGATGGGGACGTGCCGGCGAGTCTGCCGCGGTACGGCGGGTTTGCGTCGGGGTTTCGCGGGTATGACGGCGCGGACCTTTCCGAGTACGACGGGTTCATGTGCAACTCGACGGCAGGCGCGGAGGAGTTGGCAGCGATGGGCGCGCGGCGGGTCGAGACGGTGCATTGGGGCGTGGACCCGGAGTTGTACGCGCCGATGACGGCGAAGGAGGAGTTTGACGTTTTCTTTTATGGCTACGGCGTGGAGTATCGCGAGGAGTGGTTCGAGGACATGCTGGTGACGCCGTGCCAGGAGATGGAGGACAAGGTGTTTGCGCTGGGCGGGAAGGGGTTTCCGCCGACGCCGGTGGCATTGCGATACGTGGGCAATGTACCGTTCAATGGGCTTCGTCAAGCCTGCGCGCGCGCAAAGATTAACCTGAATATTTCGAGGACGGCGCACGCAAGCGTATATGGATCTTCAACGCTACGCCTGTTTGAACTCGCCGCGATGGGATGCTGCGTTGTGTCGAATCCGCATGAAGGGATCGAGGAATGGTTTGAGGTGGGGAAGGAGATTGTCATCGTGGAATCGGCCGATGATGCGACGCGGACGTATCGTAAGCTGCTGCAAAACGCGCGGAAGCGGAAAGCGATGGGGCGCGCGGCGCGCAAACGGGTATTGAGCGAGCATACGCATTTACAGCGCGCGGAACAGATTGTGGGATTTGTGAGGGGATAGGGGTGGGGCATCGGGTACCGGGTACCGGGTTCCGGGTTCCGCAGAGAAGCGGGGATCGGTTCTGCCGGGTCTATCGGGTCTGCCGGGTCTATCGGGAATGGAGTTCAGCGGGGGCCGACTCGGGTTCCGCGGGGACATGACGATCCGGGTGGTCGGGACTACTGGTTTTTGGCTGCTCCCTGCAACCGCCTCACTTCGTCGCTGAGTTGTCCACCGATCTGCCCAGAGTGGAAAGTGGTAAGCGCACGTCGAGCTTTGTATTCTCTCGCGCATGAGTAACGATCTTCCTTTTGAATTTGCGGTGGAGAATTATCCGCTGGCGCCGTTGACGATATATGGGGTTGGGGGGCCGGCGCGGTTGGCGTTGATTCCGCGGACGGTTGATGAGGCGGTGCAGGCGTACGAGTGGGTCGCTCGGCAACCGGGGAAGAAGACGGTGCTGGGCGGCGGCTCGAACGTATTGATTGACGACGCCGGGTACGACGGCATTGTCATCGTGATGAGCGAGCTGAACGGGCTCGAATCGTTGGGGGATGACCGGTACCGGATCGAGTCGGGGGTCGATCTGAATCATGTTGTGCGCGAGATCATGCTGGCGAACAACTACGATCTCGTCGGCGGGTTGACGGGGATTCCGGGGACGGTCGGCGGGGCGATCTATATGAACGCGGGGACGGTGAACGGGTCGACGTGCATGTTGATGGAATCCGTCGACGTGATTGGGCCGGAGGGGCGCAAGCGCATCCCGATGAACGAGTCGCTGTACAGCTACCGGGGGCAGACGTTTTGTCCGCGCGGTTCGCTGATCTTGCAGGGGCACTTCAAGTTTGCGAGGACGGACGAGCCACAGCGCCCGATTTACGATCATTACATTGAGCGGCGACTGCGGACGCAACCGCAGGGGAAGTGCTGCGGGAGCGTGTTCAAGAACCCGCCAGGGAAGCATTCGGGCAAGCTGATTCAGGAGGCAGGACTGATGGGGGCGCGCCGGGGCGGGGCGGTCATCAGCGACAAACACGCGAACTTTATTATGAATGAGGACAACGCGACGAGCGCGGACATTTTGGATTTGATTGCGTTGGCGAAGGCGGCCGTGCTCGAGCGTTTCGGGATCGAGCTGGAAGAAGAGGTTGTCTACATTAAGTAGTCGTTCAGCCATAATATGGCGATAATCAACACAGATTTAATTGATTATTTACATTGCATAAGCCGCAGATGTGGGTTATGATAGACGAGTGAATTAAGAATACGGGCATCAATTGTCAAGGGATAACCCATGGAATTCAAAGACCTCTTCGAGTTGGTCCAAAAAGAAGGCGCGTCAGACCTCATCATCAGCGCTGGGGCGCCGCCGGCGTTGCGCGTGAATGGTCGGCTGTACCGCACGCGGTACGACGCGCTGACGCCCGAGGCGGCGAAGAAGTTGATTTATTCCGTGTTGACGGCCGATCAGAAGAAGACGTTCGAGACCGAGAAGGAACTCGATTTTTCGCTCGCGGTGGGGCGCAAGCACCGTTACCGCGTGAATGTGTATTTGCAGAAGCAGGCGATTGCGGCGGCGCTGCGTCCGATTCCGGATGAGATTCCGGACTTGGATACGTTGGGGTTGCCGGACGCGGTGGACAAGTTTCCAGACGCGAAGCAGGGGCTGCTACTGGTGACGGGCCCGACCGGCCACGGGAAGACGACCACGCAGGCGGCAATCATTGACCGCATCAACGACACCCGCGAGTGCCACGTGATTACCATTGAAGACCCGATAGAATTTGTGCATTCGCACAAGAAGTCGATAGTGGACCAGCGCGAGGTGGGCGACGACACGCACGGGTTCATCCACGCGCTGCGGTACATCCTGCGGCAGAACCCGGACGTGATACAGATTGGCGAAATGCGCGATTTGGAGACGATTCAGGCGTGTCTGCGCGCGGCGGAGACAGGCCACCTGGTGATGGCGACGTTGCACACAAACGACGCGATCCAGTCGGTGGACCGTATGATTGACGTGTTCCCGGCGGAGCAGCAGCAGCAAATCCGGTTCATGTTGTCGATGACGTTGCTGGGGATCATTTCGCAGCGGCTGTTGCCGAAGAAGGACGGGAAGGGGCGCGTGCTGGCGGCGGAGTTGCTGATCAACAACACAGCGGTGGCGAACCTGATCCGCGAGGGGAAGACGCATCAGGTGTACAGCATCATGGAAACGAATACTAAGGAAGGCATGGTGACCATGGACAAGGCGATCAAGAAGCTGTACATGGAGGGGGTCGTTTCGTACGACGAGGCAGTGGCGCACGTGCGGAGTCCGAAGGCGTTTACGAAGTAGGCGGGACACGGGTATCGGGTATCGGGTATCGCTGGTCCCAACCGACTGGGTCAAAGGAGTTCAGGGCTCAGGATTCAACACATCGGAAATCGGGATTCGTATCTCGGGCTTCGCATCAGACGGAAGTCTGGTCTGCCGAGTATATCGTGAACAGCTTGCTCTATAAAGGTTTACGTCAAGAATCTTTTGAGTTTTTTGGTTTCGGGTACGCGGTTCCGCAGGGACGTCTTTGCGCTGATATCCTGAACGCGGTAGTTCTGGAAGGCCGGTGGTGGTATACTGGTGGTTTGGAGTGTGGGTCGGGCCGCCCATTGTGTTCGGGTAAGTCGAGCAACGGATGCAACTTTGGCGTGGTGGTGAGGATAGATAGATGCATACTGACGAGGTGACGCGTCAGGGTGGAGGGAATATGGTGGAAGGGCAGGGGATAGTCCAATTCCACAGCGCGCAGGCAGCCCGGCTTCGGGTGCTTGGCCGCGAAGGGTTGCCGCTCAAAGAGCGTTCGGACGAGGCGTTGATGATCGATCACGCCGAGGGGTCCGAGGAGGCCTTCGCCGAACTCTGCCGGCGTCACAACAAGAACGTGTTGAACTACATCTTTCGCATGGTGCAGAACCGTCAGATTGCGGAGGAGTTGACTCAGGAAGTGTTCATGGCGCTGGTGCGCAACGCACAGCGTTACGAGCCGCGCGCGAAGTTTACGACGTATTTGTACACGATTGCGTCGAACATCGTGTCGAAGGAATGGGTGCGGCGGAAGCGGCGCCCGCGGTTCTTGAGTTTGTCGGCGGCCTGGAGTTGGCGCAAGGGGCCGGAGGACGAATACGACCCGATGGAGCATGTCGGCGACGAGAACGCGGACGTGTTGGCGGCGTTTCAGCGCGGCGAGATTTCCGAGGCGGTGAACACGGCGTTGCGGGAGTTGCCGGAGCACCAGCGCGAGGCGTTCGTGTTGCGGCGGTTCCAGGACCTGTCGTACGAGGAGATTGCGATCATTACCGACTCGCCGGTGGGCACGGTGAAGTCGCGGGTAGTCCGGGCGGAGCGCGCGCTGCGGCCGCTGTTGGCCCGGTTTAGGGACTACGTTTAATCGCTTCTGGGAGACATGGCATGTTGGGCCATCCATCAAAGCCTGAACTGCTGGCCTATGCGGAAGGGTTGGTAGACGGGCGCGGAATCAGCGCGGCGACGGCGCGGCACATCACTTCGTGTCCTGTGTGCGCGCGGGAAGTTGCGGCGATTCGCAGTTCGATCGAGTTTGCGAAGTCGGCGAACACGCTCGATCCGACGGAGGATTCCGTTTCTCGGATATTGATTGCGGCGCGCACGGAGCGCAAAGCGACGCGGCGCGCGCGGGGTGGCACGCCGATGTTGGTGTTGAAGGGACTCGCGTACGCGGCGGGGGTCGCTGTGGTGTCAGCGGTTGTGTTTCAGGCGGGATTGAGTTCGTCCGGCGTGAGCGGGCTTTCGCGGGCGGCGTCGGCGTCGCGCACGATACCGTCGACGACGTCGCCGGAGGACATGCGTCGTACGAGCGCGCAGATCGAGACGTTTGCGGCGGCGGTTGGTTCGCGGACGGACGCGCGGCCGACGTACAAGACGTGGCACCAGGCGCGCGAGGTGCTGGCGATTGACGCGGCATTGACGGCGGCGCGGGCGGAATTGAAAGTGAACCCCGCGAACGAGCGCGCGAACCGCGTAATCGATTCCAATCTGAAGCGTCAGGCGACCGCGCTGAAATCGCTCTACGTGGAGCGCAGCCTGTAGGGCGCGTGCGGCTGTTGGTTACGAAAGCCGAAGCGGTATTCGGCCCTGCTTTGCACGCCCTGTTTTCCCCTCTTATCCATTTCCTGCAATTCCATCGCGATCGGAATCGTTGTCCATCATTCGGAATACGAATGCATACTGACGACGCTGCAAAGTATTCGGGACGACGTCATTTCGGAGATGATCTGAAGGTCAATCGACAGATCGATTACGATTACGAGCACGAGCACGAGCACGAGCGTGAGCACGAAGCGGAACGTGCGGGGAGCAGCGGTAGGTTCTTTCGCGGTCATTATTCGCTGTTCGTTGTCGCTGGCGTCTTGAACGTGATGTTATCTTCAGGCGCATTCGCACAATCATCGCCGAAGGAGTCCGCGCCCTCCACCGTTTTCGATACGGTCACGCGCTGGCTGACGGTCCTAGGCGAAAAGACGGAGGACCTGCTCGCTCCACGGTTTGGGCATATCGGCGACGCGGGTAAATCGCCGTGGGACGGGTTGACGCCGTACACGCGCGAGTTCGAAGAGAGTTATCCTGTGCGGCCGACGTGCACCGTATCCATTACGCGCGACGTGGGCGAGGGGCTTGTGCGCGTCATGACGTGGGACAATCCGGTCGTGCGGGTTCACATCACCGCGACCGTGGGGGCGGAAAAAGCGGAGACGGCGCAGCAACTTGCCGACGATCTAAAGATTAGTATCTCCCCTTCGCCGGAGTTGGTCGGTATCGCGGTGGAGCAGCCCGGTCCGAGCGACGCGGGAAAGACGGCAATCAAGCTCGACTACGAGATCACGGTGCCGGCGGGCGCGAGCGTGATGTGCAAGAACGAATGGGGCGACACGGAAATCGATGGCGTGACGGGCGCGGTGGACATCGATTCGCAGTTTGGCGCGGTGGATTTGCGCAATATCGGCGGCGCGGTGCGCGCGCGCGCGTGGGGCGAGTTTCCGTTGCGGGCGTATCAATTGCGGCAGGGCGGCGCGTTCGAGTTACAGGGCACGCAGAGCGAATTTGCGGGGGTGTCGGGCGCGCTGAAGATCAGTAATTTCATGGGCAACGTGATGGTGCGCGAGTTGCCGGCGGAAACGGAACTCGATGTGACGTGCGAGAGCGGGCCGATCGAAGTGTTCGTGCCGGAAAACGCGGCGCCGGAGATATCGGCGAGCGTGGCGTACGGCGCGGTCAATTCCGAGATACAACTCACGCAGACCAAACGCGGCGACTTGGTGATTGCGCGCGGCGGGACAGTCGGTTCGAAACAGCGCGTGTCGCTGCACGCGAGCTTCAATGCCATCACGATTCACCAGGAAGGCGTCAAGCCGCAGGCGCCGTCGCCCGCGCGGGAAGGCGGCGAGCTTGTGGTAACGAACACGGAGCAATCGATCGAAATCCCGGCCGGGGCTGAAGTGTCGGTAAACGCGGTGGTTGGTGACGTGCGCGTTACGCCGACGGAATCGGCCCAGCTTACCGTACGCGCACGGCTCGTTGTGCAGATGCAGTCGAACGCGAATGCGAAGGCGGCCATCGAGGCGCTGAACGTGCGGTGCGAACTCATCGATGGCCGCGCGATGCTGACGACGGCGGTGCGCGACAACATGGCGGCGCTGGGGTGCACGCGGTACCGAATCGATCTTGATGTGCAGTGCCCGCGCGCGTCGCCTGTGCGGTTGAGTTCGGACAGCGGGTACACGTCGATTACGGACATGAGCGGCCCAATCGTCGTCGAACAGGGCAAAGGCAGCGTCACGCTCGAGCAGTGTAATCGGGAGGCCGGCGACGTATTGGTGACGATTCAGGAAGGCGACATCGTCGTGAAAGAATGTGCGGGGCCGTTGACGGCGACGACGCAGCAGGGTTCGGTGGAGACGACGAGCGTGTCGGGCAAGCAGGTGATCAAGGCGGTGCAGGGGCGCGCGACCGTGGACTTGCCGAAAGGTGAACTGGACGTGGCGTGTACGGGCGGGGACGCGATTGTGTTGGCGAATGAAGGCGTGTTGGGCGATTACAAAGTAAATGTCGAGCAGGGCAACATCCGGTTGCTGGTGCCGGACACGGCGGATGCGACGTTGTTCGTCACTGCGACGAACGGGCAGGTGAACAGCAATAAGGTGCGGTTGAGCGGGTCGGTGTTGGGAGATAAGCGGGAGTTCAGCGGTCCGATTGGCGCGGGGAGGTTTCGTGTGGATTTGCGTGTGACCGGGGGCAGTGTGAATATCGATTGAGGCGCTGCGGGGATACGCGGGAGAGCATATGGGACCGAGGGGACGCACGCGGGTGGTATGGGGTCTGTGCTGCGGTGGACGGTTTTGCGGCGAGTAGCTGTCATGCGTTCGCCGGGGTGTTTGATGACGGCGAAGAGCCAAAGCAGAGCTTTTCAAGAGTGCGTTACGAAGTGGAAACTTCGTAACGAGTTGAACTTCGTAACGAGTAGATCGATTACGATTACGATTACGAGCACGAGCACGAGTAGGAGCACGAGTAGGAGCACGATCCTCCTTCGCCTAATCGGTTTCGGAGGGCAAGTCACGAGCACGGGCGTCAGAGGAGGGAATGCGGCGCCGTGAGCGGGCGAATTGTGTAATCGATCTTCTGCCGCTTTTGTTATACTGCGCGGCGCGTAGGGGCCAATTGGGGTTGCGGATGCTGCAAGGGTAACGCTACGTATGCGATGTATCCTGTGTGTTGCTTTCCTTTTCGTGTGCGCTATCGCGGCGATGGCCGCGGACGATCCGCTGTCGTGCCGGACGTTCGACGCGGATTGGTCCATCGATCCCGGCAAGGGGGCGGCGGAGTGGGCCCAGGAAGCGGGCGCGATCGATCCGACGCGGGCGTATATCGTCGAATGCAAAACGAGCACGAAGCGCGGACGGGTGTGGCTGAAAGCGATCGAGATTGACGCATCGGGTGCGGTGGTCCAGGAAGCGAGCACCGAACCGCTCCTGTTCGGGTCGGATGCCCGCTGGCTCGTCTTGCAGTTTCAGCCGCATCCGCGCACGGCGGCGCTGCGGATCGTGGGCGGCGGCGATGTTGCGGCAACATTCTCGTCACTCCGCGTGCTGCCGTTTTCTCCGCGCGTGTTGGGCAACGCGGACTTCACCCTGCCGCTCGATCGCAAGAACCGCATTTCGTTGTGGAACCAGGAGACCGCGAATGTGCTGCCTGCGCCAGCCGTAGGAAAGGCCGCGCTCGATCCATCGTCCGGACACGCGAAGCCGGGGAGCATTCTTTCGATTGCGGCGGGGGGCGCGTGCGCGCTGAGTTCGATCGACTATCCCGTGCCGGCGTGGACGGATCAGTTCCGTGCGGAGGCGTTTGTGAAATCCGAAGGGGGAGGATCGGCGCAGGTTGCGTTAATTTGGTCGACCGATTCGGCGCAAGAGGTGATACACGTCGACTACGGGCCGAAGGAGGCCGCGGCGGATTGGCAGCGCATCACGATGCCGCCCGCGTCGCCGCCGCCCTCCGCGAAGACCGTGCGTGTCGCGCTGATTGCGTACGACGGCACGGTGCGATTCGACGATGCGGACCTCGTGAGCGAACCGCCGAAGGCGCCCGTGGTGCGCGTGTTGACGAATCAAGCGGGGTATGGCGATGACGATCCGAAGTGTTGCGTCGTGATGACGAACGCTGTGCCGCGGTCCGGCGTGGCGAACGCGTTTGCGGTGAATGACGCGAAGGGCCAGGCGGCGCACCAAGGTTGGCTGAATTACGAAGGGCGCATGATAGGGGGCGGCGGCGCGGACTGGGGCTGGTACTTCTGGCGCGCGGATTTCAGCGATCTGAAGCAGGCCGGCGCGTACACGGTTCAGGCTACGTTGGGAGAGTTGACGGGCCACTCGCACCCGTTCGACGTCGCGTATAGCCGGCTCTTCTATGCGACGGCAAAACCGTGCGTGGATTTCTTCTTCGTTCAGCGTTGCGGCGGCGACGTGCCGGGGTGGCACAAGCCGTGCCACATGGACGATGCGAAATTACCGGACGGCACGCACCGCGATTTGACAGGTGGTTGGCACAGCGCGGGAGACTACAACAAGCTTTCGTGGGAGTATGGCGACGGCGGGGTCACGTATGCGCTCGCGACGCTGGTGGAATCGGACCCCGAGTATTGTTCGCGGTTCAATCGCGATGAAGCGAATTACGAAGATGCGATGGAAGAGGCGCAGTGGGGCGCGGCGTATCTCGCAAAACTGCAGCGGGACGACGGTGGGTTTTTGAAGGATGTTCAACAGGGGCCGGACCGCGCGACGTGGATGAATTGGGCGGCCCCGGACGCGCACACGGACAACGTGCGCGGGACGGCGGACGATCCGATTGTGTTGGAGGGCGAAGGACATTCGCCGCTGGCGATCGGGGCGTGGGCAAAGTTGAGCGCGCTGTTGAAGGAACGGCAAACCGAGAACGATTATCTCGAGCGCGCATTCAAGGCGTGGGAGTATGCGGCTGCAAAGGCGGACGGCGACCCGCTGCTGTTGATCAGCACAGTGGATTTGTTCGTTGTTACGAAGGACGGACATTTCCGCGACCACGCGCGCAAGAGCGTCGAGACGATTCTTGCGAATGCGCCCGCGGAGGGGTTGCTTGGCGGGGGGTATGCGGGAAGTGGGGACGTTCCGGCGGCGGCGCTGGCGCACTTCGTGATCAAGATGCCCGGCGATTCGTTGAAGTCGGCAATCAAGACGCGGCTGAAGATCCATATCGATGCCGTTGTTGCCGAACCGAACAATGCGTTTGGTATTTCGCGGCAGAAGTTTGGCAGCGATGGATTCTATTTCGAGCCATCGTCGTCGTACGGGCACAATTTCGAGTACTTGTGCCGGGCGTGGTCGGCTGCAAAGGTGCATACCGCGATTAAGGACCGGCGGGCGCTGGCGTATGCGCTCGATCAGATCAATTTCGTGCTTGGCGCGAACCCTTATGGCCTTTGCATGATGGAAGGCGTGGGCACGGTGAACCCGCCGCGGTATCACCATCGCTATATCAAGATTCCGGGACGGGAACTGGGCAAGGTGCCCGGCACGATTCCGAACGGGTTTGTGCGCGACATGATAGGCAGCGACCGCCCGGGATTCGATCTGTCTCTGGGCGGCCGCGAGTATCCGTCGTACCGGACCAGCGAGCCGTGGCTGGTCCATAATATGTTCTATCTGCTGGCGGTCACCGCGCTCCACGAGGCGCGGATATAACGGCGCATCGATTATCTATGAAAAGTTCGATTCTAAATGGTGCCCTATTGGGAATCACGGGGTGTGTCTTGGCTGCCGCCGCCACCGGCGCGGAACTGGATGCGCTCGAGGTGGAAACCGTGCTAATCCGCGGCGGCACGTTTACGATGGGAACGCCAATTAAGAATAAACGCCATGACGAGTACCACGAAGATGAAGCACCCTTAGAAATACAATTGCGCGACTTCCGAATAGGGAAGTACCCAATCACCGCGAAACAAATGTGTCTTTTCCTGAATTCAGCGGACGCGAAGTCATATAAACCCGACGATCTATACCGTTTCCACAACTATACTCAGAGCGGAATTGACGAAGTTCTCAATTCGACAATCACTGTCGAAAATGGCAAGTGCGCGCCACGACCTGGCGCGGAGAATTCCCCGGCCAACTGTGTTACCTGGAAAGGTGCGGTCCTGTATTGCGGTTGGTTGGCCAAGGAGACTGGGCGACATTTTCGATTGCCAACCGAAGCGGAATGGGAATTCGCAGCGCGCGGAACAGAAGAGCGATTGTGGCCGTGGGGCGCAATGAAGCCAAGTGCAAAACATGGCCAACGGTATACGGCTGAATACTGGGAAACCCCCGCCGTGGGAAGCCATCCGGCAAATGCAACACCGGACGGCGTTTGCGACATGCTTGCTTACATGATTGGGGAGTGGTGCTGCAATAAGATGGTCAAGACACGGACCGTGGCAAACGTCATGGATACCACTACCGATTTGACAGACTTGATGACTTTTCGCGCGTCGCGCGGTTACTTTCAGCGAGAGCTCAATAAGAAGATGACGTTGTTTCGATGGTATTTCATGTCGGTAGAATACCACCAGGGCAAATCTTGGACCTGTGTATACGATCAGCCGATCGGACATACCGAGATGAACGGTTTTAGGGTTCTGGAAGAGATTCACGAGTGACGCCGGCGCTAGGGCGATTCAAGAGCTTACGTACCTACAGGCGCGGATATTACTCGGTCGCGAAGCCAATTGCTCGATTACGATTAAGATCGCGGCGGCCACGTACTTGGTGTTTGCCGTAGTCTAACCCAACTTCCGCAGTTTGGAAAGCGATCATGATGATTTTTTAGGCATGAAGGGTTTGGGAGCGTTGTAAGTTCAGTGGTGTGAGTGCCTGGTTT
>JABWCD010000031.1 GCA_013359265.1 Candidatus Hydrogenedentota bacterium | reverse complement strand
GATTTGTCGTGTTTGAGCAGGGTCTTGTCGATTTCGGCGAGACGCTTGAGGATTTCAGCATTCGCCACGATTTGTTCGCGCATCTGGATGAAGGCGCGGACGACGTACACGCTCATGGTGATGGCTGCGGGGCTGTTAAGAACATTTGCGGCCATGATGGCGCCGTGTTCGGTGAAGGCGAAAGGACGCTTCCGCCGGCCCCCGAACGAACCGGTCGCAAATTGCGACGGGCGCGCCGTAACCCTATTTGGATCAATGAGTTGCAAACTTGAAGTCGCAATTTGCGACTTCAAGTTGCGCCATTCCTTGTTAGCCAATTGGAACACAAAATCGCTGGGAAAACGCTCCGCATTGCGTTTCACTTGCTCGTTCAGCCGTTTCGTGGTGACGCCATACAAGTCGGCCAAATCGGCATCCAGGATGACCTTGTGCCCACGTATTGTGAGGATTAACGACTCGATGGGCTTATTCTGTTTCATGAGATTCCGATCTTATAGGGCGTTTGGCGGACGACGATGTTCTCGCGTTGGAGGCGTTCGCGCCCGAGGAGACGGCTCGCGCAGTGGACGACAGTTGGCCCTTCAAGCTTGCGAGGACGGCGCGGGTCAGCACGTTTCCGTCGTTGTTCGGTTTGCCGATTCGGTCGAGTGTGGGCATGGGAACCCTCAGCGATTGAGTTGCGAGTGGGAACGATAGCGTCCTGTGGGAGGTGGGTGCAAGGGAGAGCAAAGCAGAGCTTTTCAAGAGCGCGTTCCCAAGCAGGAGCTTGGGGACGAGTTCGAGTGCGTTCCCAAGCCGGAGCTTGGGGGCGAGTTCGATTGGGTTTGAATCGAGCGGCGCTACGACTGCGTGGCGCTACGACTGTGCGGCGCTACGACTGCGCGGCGCTGGTGAGGACTTGGCCGACTTTTGTGCCGGAGGCGGTCTCCCACAGCTCGATGACGCCGTTCCATGCGCCAGCGAGGACGATTGCGTCGTTCGCGCCGAAGCGGGCGGAATAGCCCCAGTCGGGCAGTGCGGCGTATGTGGCGAGGTTCTTTCCGCCGGTGTCCCATCGTTTTGTCTGGCCGTCGATGCCGGTCGTGACGAGTTCGTTGTTGTTGGCGAAATCGACGCTCAACACGCCGCCGGGATGCGGATCGAACTTGGCTGTCTGCTGGTATTTCCACGTATCCCACAGGCGGACCGATCCGTCCGCGCTCGCGGAGGCAAGCAGCGCCGAGTCGTTGCTGTAGCAAAGGTCATGGATGGCGCCGGAGTGTCCGCGCAGCGCCTCGACGGGACGGCCGTTGGCCGCCTGCCACAATAGCAGTCCGCCCGCGCGGTCCGCGGTGGCGAGCAGTTCGCCGTCGGGACTGAACTTCACGGCGTAAATCCAGTCGGTGTGATCTTCGATCTTGTAGATTTCCGCGCCGTCGGCGACGTTGAACACTTTCACTTTCTTCGTGGGCATGCCGATGGCGATCCTGGCGTGGTCGGGGCTGATGTCGCAGGCCATAACGGCGTCGTACTCTTCGCCGAACTTGCCCGCGCGATCGCCTTTGCGCACGTTCCAGACCACGGCGCACCCGGAGTCGCCGGATTCGCCGCCGCCCGCGACGAGCAGTTCGCCGCTGACGCTGAACGTGAGCGAGAAGATTTCGCCCTCGGGGAACGGGAGCGCGCCGAGAATGGCGCGTTTCTCGAGATCGTAGAGGATCACTTGCTTGTATCCGCCGATGGCGACGAGCGGCGAGCGCGGGTTGGTTGCGACGGCGCGCGCCACGACCTGCTTGGCGTTCTCGGGCGCGGGCGCGGGCAACGCAACTTCCGGCATGGGCGGCGGACCATCGACGATTGCCGCGGCGACGTAGGCCTGCATTGCCTCTTTCGGTTTCTCTTCGGCTTTCGCGATCTTGGCGTTGGCATCGACGGGCGCGCCGAGGCTGATCCACTCTTTTATCTTCGCGAGTTCCTCGGGGTTGAAGCCGTCGCCGCTGGGCGGCATTTTGGGTTCTTCCGCGCCGCTGACGAGACGGAACAGTCTGCTGCCGTCCGCGTTGCCGGGCGCGATAACGGCGCCGGAACCGCCGCCTTGCATGAGGGCGCCGTAATCGTGGAGCGCAAAGCCGCCGCGCTGCGTGTCCTGGTTGTGGCACTTCACGCATTTCGCTTTGAGCAGCGGCTGAATGTGATCGTTGAACGTGACGGAGGGTTTCACATCGGCCATCGTATCGGCCGCCGGAGTTGCCGTGGGCGCCGATGAAGGCGCCGCCGCCATGGCCATCTCCGGGCCCGCTGCCGCGTCACCGGCCGCGTCGTCCGCGGGGAGGCCGAGCGAGACTTTGAGCGTTGCGATGCGTTCCTTGATCGAGTCGAGGCGGGCCAATTCCGCGGTGGCTTTCTTTTCAAGTTCGTCGGCTTGCGCCTTTTTCTCCGCGGATTCTTTTTGAAGCGCTTCGATCTGCGCCTTGTATTCCGCGAGCTTAGCGGCGACCGCGGCCGGATCGAGGGCGATGACTTTGTCGATAGCGGCATCGATGGCTTCGGGCGCGGGAGCGTCGGCGGCGGGCGCACTGATTGAAGCCAGCGCGAACGCGACGGCGGTGGCGAGTCGTACGCTTGAACTACAAAAACGCATGGTGTTCACTCCACCGGTTCGTTGCTATTTCGCGGCTTCAGGGGCAGGCGCGGCTTCCGGGGCCGGCGCTGGGGCCGGTTCCGCGGGCGGCGCAGCGGGCGCTTCCGCAGGCGCGGGTTCAGCCGGTGCCGGTGCGGGTTCAGCCGCGGGAGCGGGTTCAGCCGGGGCTGGGGCCGGGGCCGCCGTTTCCGGAGCGGGCGTGCTTACCGGCGTGGTGGAGGTCGGCGCGGGCTGCATGCAGCCCATGACGACCACCGCCAAGAGTGAGAGTACAACAAAGGTCAATCGCATAACATGTTTCTCCTCAGTTGGTTACCGGGCATGGCCGGGCGGTGTTTCTTCCGCGAATACTATTAGTGTAACGATTTGACACCGGCCCCGTCCACTTGTTCGTGGACGGTCCACCGATGGCCCCTAAAATGTCTCAATCCGTGTATACCCGAAGGGGCGAAAAAGATGCGTTCCTGGAGAATCGGCTTTACGCGTCAGGCAACGCTCGCGAGAATCTGGAGGTCGAGTGGGCGCGATTGGACCGGAATCTGCTCGTACATGTGCCAGGTCGCCTCGAACGCGCGCTCGAAGGACCGCGCCTCGGCATAACGCCGCGCGGCATCGCCCATGCGCTGGGCACGCACCGGGTCGGCGGCGAATTGCGCCATCGCATTGAGAAGCGCGCGCTCGTCGCCGCCTTCAACTACGATGCCGGTCTCGCCGGCTACGCAATTCTCGGCCGGGCCACCCTGATCCGTCACGATCACTGGAATCCCGGATGCCTGCGCTTCGAGCACAACGTTTCCGAACGTGTCCGTCGTACTCGGAAACACAAAGAAATCGGACGACGCATACGCCGCGGTCAGGTCGTCGCCGTCGAGGTATCCGGGAAACGCACAGGGGAACCCTTCGAGCGTCTGGCGCATCTCGTCGCGGTAGGGTCCATCGCCGATGACCAGCAAGCGCACGTTTCCCATTTGTGCGCACAACGCCTTGAACGCGTTCGCCAGCAGGTCGAGGTTCTTCTCTTTTGAGACGCGCCCAACGTAGAGGAGTGTCTGGCCGGGCAAATCGCCAAAGAATTTCGACATCGCGCCGTTACGTTTCGAGGGATGGAACCGCTCTACGTCGATGCCGCGCGGGTACACGTGAATCTTGTCCTTCGTAATGCCGCGGTCGACCAGTTCGTCGCCGGTGCTTTGCGACGGGACATAGACCGCGTCGAGCTGGTTGTAGTACCAGATCATTGCCTTCCACACAAAGTCCTCGACGAAGCCATCGTTGTCGGTAAGGTAGAGTGCGTATTGCGGCAGCGCCGTGTGATACGTCCCCGCGATAGGCAGTTTCAGTATGCGCGCGATGGCGAGTGCCGCCAGGCCGACGGGCCCGGGCGTTGCGGTGTGAATCTGCGTGAACGCGCGTTGATGGCAGTAGTCGAGCATGTCCAGGAAGGGTGGGCACGCCACGTTGAGTTCCGAGTATTCCGGCAACGCAAACGATCCGATCGGGCGAAAGTGGCGCACGCCGTCGCCGTCCGCGGGCTTGTCCGGATCGCAGGTGACAATCGTGCAATCCATGCCGAGCTTTCGCGAGAGCCGGGCGTGCTGCTGGAGCGTGCGCGCGACGCCGTTCACTTCGTAGAACGTGTCGGTGAAATGCGCGAGGCGCAGCGGTTGTTTGGCGGCGGATTCGGCGTCGTGTCCGCCGAGGTGCCCGAGCGCCTTTGTAGCGAAGCGTTTCGATTTTGCGTGCATCGAGTACGAAACGAAGTACGGCGCCAAGACAGCGTACAGCGCGCCCGCGCCGCCGAGCGAGGAGAACGCATCGAACACGTGCGCGTGTGACAGACGGTCGAGGATACGAGTCCCCAACTGGAGCAGCATTTGATTGCCGACCGCATTGGTGAAGTCGAACCAGTGGTCTTCGAGTTTGCCGGATGGCGCCGCATCGTTGCCGATGACTCGCGAGATTTTCGGGTCCGACGCGGCGTACCGCTCTGCCTGCGCTCGCAGCATGGACATGATCGTGTCGCTCTGCGGGTCGGCGGCAAAGGCGCGGCGCTGGCGTCCGACAAACGAATGCATGCGGCCGAGGAGAGTCACCTCGCGCGTCGCGTTTGTTTGAAGGCACTTATCCAGGAACTGGAGCAGCGTCGCCGCGTTCGCGTGTTTGCCGAGGTTCAATTTGCTCCGATAAAACTGATACGCGATGCCATAGATGTTGTGCGCCATGAGCCGCGGTGTCGCGCCGCCGCCGTGAATCACGGAACGGCCCTGTTCGATGCCGCGCCAGAACTGGGACAGCGTACCAGCGCCGGGGACCTCGGTGTACGTCTCGGCAAGGTGGAGCGCACTGTGATCGTCCGAGCCCGCGGTAAGGTTTTTCTTCCAGGGTTCCGCGAATGTGGGGGCGATGCCGTGTTTATCCGCGAGGCGTTCAATCAGTTCCGGCGTGAGGTGTTCGACAACCTGGCGCAAGACGGCGTTCGCGTCGGAATTCTGATCGCCGTTGATTTCCCAGTTCTTGAACAGCAGCACGCACTGTTCGAGGTGATCCAACGTGAGCCGGTCGTTCACGGCGAACAGCGGGTGCGCGAGGACGTGAACGATTTGGCGCGATTCCAGGTATCCTACGAGGTCGTAGACGTTTTCGCGCGCGGTTTGGATGTCCTTGTGCTGCGCTTCGGAGATGTCGTATACGAGCACGTGCAGCTTGCACCGGTCCTTCGGAAAATACGTCGTTACTTCGTCGCTCAGAAACGTATTGGGAAGGTCCGCGATTTCGAGACACCCGTCGATGCTGTTGTGGTCCGTAATGGTGACGGCGGTCATCCCCTTTTCGCGCATCGTGCGGTACAATTCGCGCGGGGGCGTGAAGCTCTCCGGGCACCCGATTTTTTGCATAATCCACAGGGAGGGACGTTTCGAGTGCATGGAGTGGCAGTGCAAGTCGATTTTCACGTGGCGTACCTCCGTTTGCGTATGCGTTCCGATTTGGCCGTCTCGCTCGCCATTAGAGATTACTTGACAAACTTTCCGGTCCGGTTAGCGTCGTGTTAGAGTCCGGTTAGCGTGCGCAGGAAAGTACCGTCCATGGACGAAGTGTTAGGCCCACGGACAACGCATTGCGCACATGTCCGGGACGGTGGTGTGAATAAGTCAACGCGAAGGGGACTCACGATGCGCCGATTAGCGATCATGCCGTTTGCAGTTCTTGCGGTGTTGCCGAGTTTCGCGCAGTCCGCGCCGGTCATCACGAAATTGGGCACGATCGCGTGTGACATGGTCGAGACGGCCCCGGTCGCCTTTCGCGGCACGCTGTATCGGTTCGAGTACGTGCGGGAGAACTACGCGTACAACGCGCTCGGACGGACGTATTTTCGGTTCGTCGACGCAGCGTCGGATCGGATTGCCTCGACGGCGTTCGCGCTCGATTGCCATTTGGGGTCGGTGTTTGTCCACGAGGACCACGTGTACGCGTGGGGCGTGCCGAAATGGGGCGCGGATCGCGTGTACGCGTGGCGCTCGGGCGACCTGGCAGCGTGGAAGCCGCTTCCCGCGTTTGTGTTGGACGGTTGGAGCATCTTCAATACAAGCGTCTGCAAAGGTCCGGATGGATTTGTGATGGCGCTCGAGATCGACAAGCCGGTGGCGGAAGCGGGCGCGCCGTTCACGATCCGATTCGCGACATCAAACGATCTTGTCACGTGGAAGCTGACGGGGCCCGAGTGCGTGTATACGAAGGAGCGCTACAGTGCGTGCCCCACGATTCGCTTCTATGACGGTTACTATTACATGGTGTATCTTGGCGCGTATCCGGGCGAGTGGGAGCCGGAACTGGTCCGGTCGCGGGACTTGAAGTCTTGGGAGATCAGTCCGTTCAAGCCGATCATGCACCACGGCGACGAAGATCGCCGGATTGCCAATCCTAAATTGACCGCGGCAGAGCGCAGACGCGTCAGAACCGCGAAGAACGCCAACAACTCCGATTTGGATTTCACGGAGTACGACGGAAAAACGATCATCTACTATTCGTGGGGGAATCAGCACGGCATCGAGCACCTCGCTGTGGCGGAATATGCCGGCAGCGAACGCGAATTCCTGACCGGCTTTTTCCCGGGGGGGCGTTGACATGGTTGCGAACGCGCGCGGCGGAGTGCTTTGGCTCGCAATCCTGGCACCGGCGATCCTCATTCCCTCGGCCGCTTCGTCCCCACTGACCGTAGAAGCGGTACCGGCCTCGCAAGAGATTCGGATCAATATTGCAGGGAAGCATTTCACGTCCTATAAGTTCGCCGAGACGCAGAAGTACCCCTATCTGTATCCCGTCGCCGCTCCCGCGAGCGGCGCGTCCGTGACGACGGAAAGTTCGGAACCGTACCCGCACCATCATTCGTTGTTCTTCGGATGCGACAAGGTGAACGGCAACAACTACTGGCAGGATGAGAACGAGCAGGGCCAGATTCTGTCGCAAGGCCCGAAGATTATTGAGGCGTCGGGAAATCGGGTGGTGATCGAGGATACCTGTCTCTGGCAACGCGCGGGCGCGGAACCGGATATCCGCGATACGCGCACCATCGTCGTGGCCGCGCCCTCGGATTCGGTCCGCAGAATCGATTTTGAAATTACGCTCGAACCGCTGAAGGACGTACGCATCGAAAAGACAAACCATTCGCTGTTCGCGGCACGCGTTGTGCCCGAGTTGAGCGTGACGAATGGCGGACGGCTGGTCAATGCGGAAGGCAAAGAGAAGGAAGCGGGCACGTACGGCGTGCCGTCGCCCTGGTGCAGCTACAGCAGTGAGCGTGACGGCGTGCGCGAGGGTATTGCCATTTTCCAGCATTCAACGAATCGCTGGTATCCGTCGCAATGGTTCACGCGCGACTATGGGTTCTTCTCCCCCACGCCAATGTATTGGCTGCCGGACGGACATCTTGATCTGCCAAAGGGTGAACGCCTGACGTTGCGCTATCGTGTCGTTGTGTATTCGGGCGACGTGGATATCGGCGCGCTGTTCGCGGAATATGCGGACAACCCGCCGAACACGAACCAAAGTACCGTTCGTCAACGGGCGGGTTCGGGGTCCGCAGTGCTCGGATTGACTCGAACCTCGATCTCGAGGGGCCCTATTCGCTGATCGTCCTGCAAGAGTTCGACGGGCGGTTTCGGCGGTTCGCATTGCGAAAGCAGTTCCGTGAACCACTCGAACGCGGACGTATTGTCGGGCTCTAACGTTGTAGAGAACACAAACACGCCAAACATGAGGCGAAACACGTTGCTCCGTGGCACGATTGTCACATCGGGCGGGACTTCGTCTTTGTTCGCCGCGGTCATAGCCTTCTTTCCGAACGGGTTCGCGACGACAAGTCCGTAGTCGCGCGAGTGGTACCAACTGGTGCGGAAGTTATCCGGGCCCGGCATGATCGTCGCACCGACAAACGCGTCGTCCACCTTTCCGTACGCGCTGCACCACTTCGCGGGGAACCCCCAGGTGCCGTACTCGTTGCGGCCTTTCTGGCTGTTAAGAATTGTGCCGTTGCCGAACTTTACGGTGAGCGGCGTCTGCATGCGCACGCCCAGCCCCATTTCCTCCTGATCGCCGAAGCGGATTTCGCCTTTGCGGGACTGAAACGCGGACTGCGCGATGATGAACCAGCCGATATCGAGCGCGTACACGTCATACCGGCAGGTCTCGTAGAACGAGGCATCACTCGATCCCGTCAACGGATCGTAAACATTCAGCACGGTGAACGTGGCGTGATCGTCGTCGGAGAACGGTTTCTCCACAAAGTGCGCGTGCCACACACGCGCCTTGTTCCGCCACACGTCAAGACCGTTCACGTCGCCGAATGCCAGCCAGATGCCGGGGTGCATCGTCGCGTGGTCGTCGTTGCCCTTGTTGATAACGGGATCGGTTGGGTACGAACGGGTGACCTGTGCGCCGTTCGGCGCGTGAACGTTGCAGAAGTAGGGCCGCACGATATTTGGGTCGGACCAGACGTAGGTGGCGAAGGGTTTGTCCGCGATTCGGATTTCGAGCTTGTCGGTTGATTCGGCGATAGCGATTTCCGCTCGTGCGGATGGTGATGCGATTGACGCGACGACCGCGAGTGCGAGTACGGCAACTGAGTAGTAAGTGGCGGACTGGTGGATCGGCGATGGTCGATTACGATTACGAGCACGATTACGAGCACGAGCACCAGTATGAGTACGAACGAACGAAGAAAGCGGGTTCGTGGAGTGCGTAAGAAATTCTGCCGATGTTAAGGAAGAAATGGGAAACCCCCTTCCGGAAATCCGATGGGTACGCCGGAACTCGGATTGGTGCTGGCGCGCGCCGTTGGCGGCGGCGGTGTGCTTGCGGCCTTTTGGGGTTCCCACACTTCTCTGTACCATTCGAGCCATCGCTCGCGCGCCAATCCGTAAGGCAAACCGAACAATGCGGCCAACGCGTCAGTCGATGGAGCCACCAAACCGGCGTTGGCGCGTACCTGATCCATGAGAAACTCGACTACTTCCTCGTTTGGAACGTAGGCCAGCAGTCGAATCGCGATCTTTCGCGCGGCGGTGTCGCGCTCGGCGCGTCCGCTCGCGGCTTCGATCAACGTCTTGCGCGCATCGTCCCCCCCTATTCGCGCCAGTCCACGGTATGCCGCGACGCGCATTTGCACCTGCGGATGCGCGGCCATGCGGACAAACTCGCCGAGCAGGTTTGGGTTCTCGACGCTCGACAGGGCATCCGCGCAGTAGAAAGCGAGCGTGAGATCGTCGCCCCAAATTTCTCCGGCAAGCGGCACTCCCGCGCGCTGACTACCGATGCGCCCCAGGCAATACGCCGCGGCCATGCGTTCGACTCGGGGCGTTTCGCGCGACTCGAAGCGCACGATTAGGGGCGCCTCTATCGTGTCGCGCAGTCGCGGAAGCGCCGCGTCGACACTCTTCGCAACGACGGGGTCCCCCCAACCCAACACGCCCACGAGTGAACTGACCAACACGTCCTTCGGAACGTTCGTCAAGGCCCGCTCCGCAGCGTCACGGACTTGCCCATCGCGATCGGCCAGCGCGATGAGCAGGAGCGGGGCGGCGTCTTTTGCGGCATCGCCGGCGAGACCTTCGACGGCGCGCGCGCGAATCTCCGCATCCGTCGATTGAAGCATCTGTACGAGCAGGTCCGACGCGCTGTTGTCGGCCGCAGTGGGTTTGGTCCGTTCGCGCCGTTTGGCAGCCTGTTTCGACTCGGTTGCCACAGCTTGTTTCTTGAGTTCCTCCAGGGTCGGCGGGCCCAGCGGGATGAAACCCTCCAAATACGCGTTCGATGTCCCGCGGTTCTCGGTCGCCGGATTTGGCGAAGTTTGTTGGGCGAGGCACGCAAGCGTCGCGCTGACAATCAACAACGTCGCGACCCGAAGGGAAGTGGGTCCGCACGAAACGCGCTGTATGGTGCAGACGTTCATACGTCGAATTCTGAAGGAGAAACGCGAAACTGTCAAAATATGAATAGTGCAACATGCTGCGAGGAATAGACATTTGAGGGAATTATGTTATAATAGGTTGACGAAGGGGAGTCCTTCCCCCAGGCTTCCCCTTCGGGTACAGTCAGCAATGACTGGTTCCCACCACCGGCGAGTGCGTCGAAGGCAGTTCCCCCGCTGCCCGCACTCGCCTCTTTTTTGTGCCAGTTTGGCTGCGGATTACGTGCTGATGCCGTACAAGGCGGAGGGTCGGCATAGTAATTTATTAACAATACAGATAATTTCACTATTGACTTTATAGTTTCCATTCAGTATACTTGCGCCACGAGCACGCCTACCTGAGTCAATATATAACGCTAGAGCGTGCAAGACCTTACGGCGCAGGTACACCTCATTATCCCCAGTGTTTGGGCAGAAGCGGTGGTCTCCTGTCACACAACTCCTGTTGGCCGATTTGGTCAAATGTCCAGTAGCTAGGAGCACAATAATGGCACTACGTTTGTCGATGTCCTTGGACGTTTTTGGTTCCAGTCCGGACCGATTCTGTCCGCAAGGATTCCGTGATCCACTGCGGCCGCAGGAGAAGATCGCCATGGCTGCCAAGATCAAGGGAGTCAAGGCGATAGAGGTCAGCCAAAAGGACATCACCCCCGATTTTCCGGTGAAGGAATTGAAGCGAATCCTGAAGGACTACGCGCTTCTCTGCTCGGGCGTAGCGGGGGATCTCTCGGCGGATCGCCGGTTCGCGTGGGGCGCATTCGGACATCAACACCCGAAGACGCGAAACGCCGCAATAGACGAAGGCCGGAAAGCGGTGGACATGGCGCGCAGCCTTGCGGCGACGGAAGTTACGCTCAAACTGCACAGCGACGGGTTCGACTACCCGTTCCATATTGATTACACGACCCATTGGAACACGGTGATTTCGTCGATTAAGACAATTGCGAAGTACGCATCGCCGGACATCAATGTTGCCATTGCCTACAAGCCGCGCGACCCGCGAAAGTTCGCGACGGTTTCCAGCGTTGGCAAGGCGTTGTCGCTTTGTCAGGAAATTGCGATGAAGAACGTTGGTGTGGCGATGGGTTTCTCACACGCGCTGATGGCCGGCGAGACGCCCGCGGAATCGATAGCATTTCTCACCCGCGCCAGCAAGCTGTTTACCGTATACTTCAGCGACAACTACCGTCTCTGGGACGACATGCTGATGCCCGGAAGCGTGCATATGTGGGAATTGCTCGAGGCGTTGTTCTACCTGAAGACCACGAAGTTCAAAGGCTGGAGCGTTATCGACATGTTGCCGCAGCGGGTGGACCCTGCGCAGGCCTGCCAGATCGCGATTGGCAATCTTTCGATTTTCTGGAAGAAGCTGGAAAAGCTCGATCCGAACGAGTTGCGCAAGGCGCAGAAGACGCTCGACGCCGTCGAGAGCCAGCGGATTATCCGGCGGGTCATGCTGCAAGGATAGTCTCACGCAAACCACACGCCATACGGTTCAACCGATTTCGGACCGGGGTCTCCCCGAACAGGGAGGTCCCGGTTTTTCGTTTATGGAGTAACGAACATTCGGGTAGAAGGAAACACTCACGGACTTCGCGCGCAGCCGCTGCGCCGCCTCGAGCGGCTGGCGTCGCGCAGGACCGGCGCCGATACGATTGTCAGTCCCGAATTTGCGCGGGCGTTGACCGAGACGTCGCTCGAGATTCAACGGCAGGTGGGTGCGTTGATCGACCGCCGCGGACAGACGCGCAAGTTGGTCGTTGGCGATGCGCGTTCGCTGTTGCTTCCTGATCTGCGCGAGTATCGGCAAAGTCGCGACCGATTGTGCGGCCTCCGTCTTGTGCATACGCACCTGAACAATGAACCGCTCACCGACGACGATTTGACGGACTTGGCCGTATTGCGGCTAGACCTGATTGCGGCGGTGCTTGTCCAGGACGATGGCCTGCCGGGGACGGTGCATATCGCGCACCTTGTCCCGAACAACGACGCGGACCGTGCGTGGGAGATCACGCAGGCGCGTTCGGTGCACGACCTGCCGAACGACTTTCTTGATACGATCGGTGCGCTCGAGGAGGAGTTCGCGCGGTTGCGCAAGCCGCGCACGGTAGGCGACACCCGCGATCGCGGAATCCTCGTACACGTCTCGTCCGCGCGCCTGACCGAAGCGGAAGATTCGATGCAGGAACTGAAGGACCTCGCGCGCGCGGCGGGGATCGACTGCGTGCACGAGATCATTCAACGCCGCGAGATCGATCCCAGGTTCGTCATGGGAAAGGGTAAGCTGCAGTCGGCTGTCATTAAAGCGATGCAGCTCGGCGCGGAGGCCTTGGTGTTCGACCAGAACCTCTCCCCCGCGCAGGTCAACGCGTTGTCCGCGTTTACGGACCTGAAGATTCTCGACCGCACGCAGGTCATCCTCGACATTTTCGCGCAGCGGGCACAGACACGCGAAGGCAAGATTCAGGTCGAACTCGCGCAACTGCGTTACATGCTGCCGCGGCTTGGAATGAAACAGACGGCGCTCGCGTATTCGCGCCTTACGGGCGGCATCGGCGGGCGCGGCCCGGGCGAGACAAAACTGGAGATCGATCGGCGCCGCGCTCAGGAGCGCGCGGCGATGCT
The DNA here is from genome assembly GCA_013359265.1 of Candidatus Hydrogenedentota bacterium. Classification (NCBI taxonomy): domain Bacteria; kingdom Pseudomonadati; phylum Candidatus Hydrogenedentota; species Candidatus Hydrogenedentota bacterium. The sequence goes on along the minus strand of JABWCD010000031.1, from coordinate 49,441 downwards.
CGAACGCGAGGTGACCAAGCTGGGCGAACGGCGCAAGCTGCGGCGCGCGGTGCGCACGGAGAAACGAATGCCGACGATATCGATCGTCGGTTACACCAACGCCGGCAAATCTACGTTGCTGAACAATCTGACCGAAAGCAGCGTGGCCGCCGAGGACATGCTTTTCGCCACGCTGAATCCCGTGTCGCGGCGACTGCGGTTTCCGGAAGACCGTGAAGTCATCATCACCGATACGGTCGGATTCATACGCAAGTTGCCGAAGGAACTGATGGCGGCGTTTCGCTCGACGCTCGAAGAGCTCGATGATGCGGACCTGCTGTTGCACGTCGTCGACGCGTCTTCCGAAGGATTCGAGGAAAAGAAGGCGGCCGTAGAATCGCTGTTGGACGAACTGGGCCTGTCGCAGACACCGCAGTTGCTCGTATTGAACAAGGCGGACCTTTGCGACAAGGACGAACTCTCGGGCCTTGCGCAGCAGACTGGCGGTGTCGCAATCTCGGCGCTGGATCGCGGGACGTTTCAAACGCTGATGCGTGCAATCGAACAGCAGTTGTGGAAGCGCGCTGCCTATGCGCGCGCAACCTCGGACACCTGATCGAGCACGTTGCGGACCTTGCGCGCGAGCGCCTCAGGCGTGAACGGTTTCGGGAGGAAAGCGATCCCCTTTTGAAGTTCGCCCTGGTGAACGATGGCGTCCTCCGTGTAGCCGGACATGTAGAGCACCTTGAGGTGCTCGTGTCGCGGCTTGAGCTGTTCGGCGATTTCCCGCCCGCTCATCTTCGGCATCACGACGTCCGTTAACAGCAGATGGATGGGGCCCGCGTGCTTCGCGGCGATCTCGATTGCGTCGAATCCGCCGGGCGCCTCGAGGACCGTGTAGCCGCGTTCGACGAGCGTTTGCACCGTGATCGAGCGGACCAGAGATTCGTCTTCGACGAGAAGGATGGTTTCGTTGCCGCCCTTTGCCGGCATTGCGGCCCTTCTACCCGGGAGGTTTGCGGCTTCGCCGTGTATGCGCGGCAGGTAGACCTTGAACGTCGTCCCGCGGTCCACTTCGCTGTACACCCAAATGTGGCCGCCAAACTGCTTGACGATCCCGTAGCACATCGCGAGGCCGAGCCCGGTGCCTTTACCATCCTCCTTGGTCGTGAAGAACGGCTCGAAGATGTGGGTGCGAACGTCGTCGGTCATGCCGAACCCGGTGTCGCTGACCGCGAGCATCACGTATTCGCCCGCCTTCACTTCAGGGTGATACGCGACGTACTCTTCATCGAGAATCGTTGTGGCGATCTCGATCGTAAGTTTGCCGCCCTGCGGCATCGCGTCGCGCGCGTTAATGACAAGATTGACGAGGACCTGCTCGAACTGCCCGGGGTCGACATACGCGATGGGAGTTTCTATGGATGTGCAGGTTTTCAGCTCGATGTCCTCGCCGATCAGCCGGCGGAACATTTTTTCCAGGTTTTGCGTCAGGTAGTTCAAGTCCACGTTGCGCGGCTCCGCGATCTGCTTGCGCGCGAACGCGAGCAGTTGCCGTGTAAGGTCTGCGGCGCGCGATGACGCTTCCAGAATCTGCTCCATCTGCACGTGCAGCGTGCTGTCTTCCGGCACGTCCTCCATCGCGAATTCGCAATACCCCATGATTGCCGTGAGGAGGTTGTTGAAGTCGTGCGCGACACCCCCGGCCAGGCGGCCGATACCTTCCATTTTCTGCGACTGCATGAGCTGCCGCTCAAGGCTCTCGCGGTCCGTGATGTCGCGCGAATTGATAACCGCGCCGTCCAGTTCGGAGTCGATAGACATCCCGCGCCCAATGGATTCGAGTTTGTGCCACGATCCGTCGGCGTGTTTGCAGCGGAATTCGATACGGTGAACGGAGGCCGGATTGCTCAATCCCTCCAGCAGGGTCCGCAGTACGCGCCCCCGATCGTCGGGATGAATCAAATCGAACACGTTTCTACCGAGCAGTTCGTCGGGATCGTATCCGAGGATATGCTTGATCGAGGGGCTTTCGTAGCGAATGGTGCCGTCGAGGTTGAGAACGGTGATCAGGTCTTGCGCGTTTTCGGTCAGGGCGCGGAAATACCGCTCGTTGCGCTGAATCGCCTCGTCTTCGCGGTGGCGTTCCGTGATGTCCATCATCAGGCCCACGGTCTCGACGACGAGGCCGTTCGGGCTTACGACTTCGACCGAACTGTCACTCAGCCACCGTTCCTCGCCCGACTTCGTTTTGAACTTGTATTCGCGGTGCCAATTGCGGACGGCGCGATTGTCGATGAGGTCGCGCACCTCGTCCGCCGGAACGCCGGCAAGCGGTCCGATATACCGGACGTCCTCCGTCATACTTTGCAGATAATCGAAGGTAAGTTCGTCCGGCGAACGCCCGGTCAGGGCGTAGATGCGATCGTCGAAGAATGTGTAGGTTTTGCTGGCCCAGTCAATCCGGTACGGGATCGCACCCGCTTGCGCAATCGCGGCGCGGTAGACGTTGTCCTTTTCGATGAGTGCATTCGTGAGCCGCCGGGTGCGTTCTACTTCGTTGACGAGTTCGACGCGCTCACTCCGGAGTTGCGATTCGGCCCGGATGGTCGTGAGCAAGGTGAAATACAAACTCGCCAGAAGCAGCACGAGGCCGGCGACGAGACAGAACCATCGGACAGGGTCGTGCAGCGCACTATCATTGCCCAGGACAGGCCATGCGTTGAGCGCCGCGAGATGGCCCGTCAGGTTGACCAGTTGGTTCGCCAACAGAAATGCCGAGCCGGCTATCATCGTGTAGCGCAGCGTCCGCGCGTCGCGCAGCCAGAAGATGAGGTACAGCCCCGGCGAAAGCAGTGTGAGGATCGCGAAGGTGCTGATTATCCCGCCGGCAGCCGGATATTGGGGATAGGCGTTCTTGACCCATTGCGAGACCATCTCGAGAAGGACTGCGATAAAGAGTACGGCAAAAATTCTCGCGCCTGTCCATACCGAGTGGGGTGCGTGGCGCGGCGCCGTGCGGCCGGACGGGGCTGCCGGTGCGTGCACATTCGCGGTTGTGCTAATTGATGCCATCAGGTCGTAGAGCGCTTATCTACTTGTTGCAGGTTCGCTTTGGATTCGCGTATGGAATCGTCGAGGGCATGCGACGGCGGCCGCGCCGCAAACGTAAAATACGGGCGTTATAGCGTCCGATGGTAACCCGTAACGTTTTTGCGGGTCGAGTTTGTTATTCCGTATAAACCGCATATATTGTAAATCCTGCTTCAACTCGGCAGATTTTCGCATAAACTGATATATTAGTCAACAGAAAAGTTCGCCTTTCATCTACGCCTCCAACAGGCGAAAAGTATCAGATACCCGCGCATAGCATACTACGCGCAACTATATTAATAGCAATAGTTTAAGTCCGACTCGACATACTGGACCCTCCGTTTCCGCCGTTGCTGGGATGTGCGGTGGCAATCGAGCCCGATCATCGACCTCAGGTCGTGTGGTCATTGCAGCGTCCTGAATCACGCGGCAAATTGGGTCCGGCGCGCGGAGCAAGTTGGACTCTACCTTGTGCGCGCGGTAAACTGCGTCGGCAGTTGTAATGCGGTGCCGATTCCAGAGGAATTGCGGTAGTTTACGGGGAGTGCGATGCGTTTTCAGGTTGTCTTGATTACATCCGCGCTGTGCGGAATGGCCTCGTTTGCCCAATCGCTTGATATCGCGGGGATCTCCGAAAAAGTCGCCGAGGGCTTGAAGGCCCGGGACGCGAGCGCTGCGGCATTTGGGCAGGGCAATCAGGAAGAAGGCGCCAAACTGGCAGAGACCAGCACCAAACTGCTTCGGGAAGCGCGGGCCGAGTACGAGGCCAACGGCGCGGGGGAGTCCGACGACCCCGATGCTCTGATGGCGTATGCGGACGTGTTAAACGAATTGGGCGATTATGACCTCGCAGAGAAGTCGCTTTTGCGCGCGGTGTCTATCGACCCGGAGATCGCGTCCGCGTGGTTTAAGCTGGGTCAGACGGAAGGCAAGCTTGGCCCGCGGGCCGAGTCGCGTGCGATTCGCGCGTTGCGCCGGGCCGCGGCCATCGAACCGAAGACCGATATTACGGTGCAGGCAAACGCTTCGCTGGGCGCGCTGTACCAGCAGTCAGGACTTTTCGATTTCGCGCGCGAAGCATACGAGCGCGCGCTTGAACAGGACCCCACCCACGTCGGATCGAAACTGGCGATCGCGTCGCTCGATGCGCGCGAGGGCAAGATGGTAAAGGCCAAGGCGGCGTACGACTCCGTCGAGAAAGCGTCGAGCGACTACGCGCCGTTTATCACGCGCACGCTCGGCGTTGCCTTGGAGGAGTTCAGCCAATCGCGCCGTTGGTTGGACGACACGGCGGAATCGCACCTTGCGTACGCCGAATTGCTGGTCCGCGCGGGCCGCCTTCCCGAGGCGTACTGGCCACTGAACCGATCGCTGAAACTGAATGACCAAGACTACGTTGGGTGGAACCTTATGGGGTCCATCCTGCGGTCCATGGGCCAGACGAAGGGCGCTCGCGACGCGTTCGGCAAGTCGCTCGCCCTGAATGCCAATCAGCCTCGGACGACTCAAGTCATTGCGGAACTGGACAAAGAACTCGCGGCGACTGCGAGTGCGCCGGCTCCGACCGAGGGGCAGGCGCCAAATCCCCCGACCACGCCCGAATCTCCGGTTCAGACCGGCGCGTCCGCCCCATCCCCTCCCCCATCGGCGCCCGCTTCCGGGCAGTAAGTAAAACCCTGACAATGTGTTATGGGTATGAAGTGCTTGAAGTTGACGGGCAGGGTCTAAATATATTACATTACGAATCATATTTGTAGTATATTTTCCCAATTGCCCGAAAGCGCGACCACGCGGGTGGAGCCGATACCATGGGGTTTGAAGCGTACCTTACGCTTGGCATAGTCGTCGTAATCTTTATCGGGCTTGCAAAAGAGGTTGCGCCCGATTCGCTGTTACTTGGCGGCGTCATTGTGCTGGCCCTGGCGAACGTCATTACGCCCAAAGAGGCGCTGTCCGGCTTCTCGAACGAAGGCATGATCACGGTCGCGGCGCTGTTCATCGTGGCTGCGGCGTTGAAGGAAACCGGCGCTCTCGAACATATCGGGCGAATCCTGTTGGGCCGGGCGACGAACGAAAAGGGCGTCATCGCGCGGATGGGCGTCATCGTCACGGGAATCTCCGCGTTCATGAACAACACGCCCGTGGTCGCGATGATGTTGCCGGTGTTGGTCAGTTGGTGCCGCAAGCATCGCGTTTCCCCTTCCCGCGTACTCATTCCGCTCTCGTATCTCACGATCCTCGGCGGCGTCTGCACCTTGATCGGCACGAGCACCAACATCGTGGTGAATGGCTTGTTGGAAGACGCCAACAAGACACGGCCCGATTTGGCGCCGATGGGGCTGTTCGAGATTGCGTGGGTGGGCGTGCCGTGCGCCATCGTGGGAACGCTGTTCCTCGTATTCATTGGGCGCAGGTTGTTGCCTGAACGCAAGGACTTGCTGGACCAGTTGGGCGAGTCGATGCGCGAGTACATGGTGGACATGCGCGTCGAGCGGGGCTGCCGGCTGTCGGGCCAGCGCGTCGAGGAAGCCGGACTTCGCCACCTGCCGGGTCTGTTTCTTGTCGAACTCGTGCGTGGCGAACAGGTCATCTCGCCCGTCGCACCCGATCAGATTATCGAAGCGGGCGACGTGCTGGCGTTTACCGGCAGTGTTTCGACGATTGTGGATTTGGAGCGTATCCCTGGTCTTGTGCCGGTGGCGGACGAAGGATACGTCCGTGAGGCCGCTGAACGCCGCGGGCGCATGTTGAGCGAGGCCGTGGTATCGAACAAGTCGCCGCTGATCGGCAAGAGCATCCGTGACGCGAATTTCCGCGCGACGTACAATGCGGCGGTCGTGGCGGTGCATCGTGGCGGCGAACGCTTGAAAGGGCGCGTCGGCGATATCGTGCTGCGTAACGGCGACACCCTGCTGCTGCAAACCGGGCCCCACTTTTCGCGCGCGCACCGGGACAATCCGGATTTCTTTCTGGTGAGCGACGTCGAGGACTCGCGGCCGACGCGCCACGAGCGTTCAACGCTGTCGCTCGTGTTTCTCGGCGTGCTGATTGTGCTCCTTATGACGGAGAAATGGGGCACGGCCATCGCGGCGCTGACTGTTGCCGCATTGATGATCTCGACACGCTGCATCTCGACGACGGACGCGCGATTGAGTATCGACTGGCAAACGTTGATAACGATTGGCGCGTCGTTCGCTATCGGCACGGCGATGGAAAAATCTGGGCTGGTGTCGGCCATCAGCGGCTTGCTTATACCGGACCCCAAATCGTTGTCGCCGTTCGTTGTGCTTGTCATTCTATACATCATGACGAATGTCGCTACCGAGCTCATCAGCAACAATGCGGCGGCAGTGTTAATGTTTCCGTTCGCGGTGCAGTTCGCCGATCACCTCGGCGTGGAACCGAGGCCGTTTGTAATGGCGGTCGTTATCGCGGCGTCCGCTGCGTTTGCTCTGCCGCTGGGGTATCAAACGCACTTGATGGTATATGGCCCGGGCGGATACAAGTTGACCGACTTCTTGCGTGCCGGCCTGTTCATGGACGTGCTCATTGGGATCGTCGCGTTGACCGTAATTCCGATGGTGTGGAAATTCTGATCCGCGCCGTGGGCGAGAATGACGAAAACGACCGAAGGGACTTAAACGTCGTTTTCCGCGGATGTGGTGATGCCAAAGGTGTGGTGGAAGCATTCGACGAAGTCGCCGGCGACTTGCGCGAAGGTAGGAGCCGATCCAAGCAGCAGGTTAATGGATGTGATTGGCTTGTCCGGGATACCGCAGGGAACGATGAGACCGAAGTGGGCCATGTTCGGGTCGACATTTAACGCGATGCCGTGGAACGTGACCCAATTGTGCAAGCCGATTCCGATGGCGGCAACCTTTGCGCCGCCCACCCATACTCCCGTGTAGCCGTCCATGCGCTCGCCCTGTATGCCGTACCGCGCAAGCACGGAAATGATGACGTCCTCGAGGCTGCGCAGATACCACTTGATCGACGGCTTCCACTGATTGAGATCGAGGATCGGATACGCGACGAGTTGACCGGGCCCGTGGTAGGTCGCGTCGCCGCCGCGGTCCGCTTCGCAAATGTCGACGCCAAAATGCCTGTACCGATCCCGCCCGTGCAGGAGGCTGGACTGCCGGAAGTTGCGGCCCAGCGTAATGACGGGATCGTGCTCGACGATAAACAGCGCGTTTCCCGCCTCCCCGCGCTCGATCGCGCCGCGGCGCTCGAGCTGCATTGCATACACGTCGGCGTATGGCATGCGACGCGAAAAGCCAATGACGTCTATCGTACGCGGGGAAGTACTCGATGCAGTATTCACGAGAGAAACCGGTCGCGCACATCGGGCGTGGGGACAACGCATGTGTCCTGTTTACCCCACCATTTGTACCGGTTGCGCGCGACGATGTCGTATCCAACATTGCGGATGGACCGTGGAACAAAGCGGAGAAGCACGCCTAACCTGGCGGCGCCATTGAGATGCGACGCCATGCGGATGGTCGCGTCGGTCTTGGTATACGCCTTGCCGTTCACGATCAGCACTACGGAATCAAGCATATCCGGCGCGAAGCCGTGTTCAACGAGCAGCTTCTTGCCTGCATCGGATTGGAGGTGGGCGAAACGGAAGTGTTTCGAGGGGTCGTGCCGGATGATGTAGTTGCAGATTGAATTGCAGTAATTGCAGACGCCGTCGAAAAGTATAACCGGATGGTCCATGCCATTGCTTACTCGTGTCTCGGCAGTCCATTCGCTCCCGAAAACCAGAGTGTGTCCTCACCGAGTAAACCCTCGACTTCGTCGCATAATTCCTGGCTCGGCGCGACCTTGCACGCGGAGGTGGCGTGCACCGTTACATCTTCGTGTTCCGGCGTCACACAATGGAGATACACGTCGCACTTGCCCGGCCGCTCGCCGAGGATTTCCGCGAGGCGCTCGATAAGCGTTTCGTCGAGGCCGATCGTGGTGAGTCGAATATGGACGGCGCGAGTCAGCCGGTCCGGCGCTTCGTCGATGGGGATGACGTCGGACGCGATGAGACCCGGCTCGTCGTTGCGGAAGCTAATTCGCGCGGCGATCATCACCGCCATATCGGAAACAAGCAAGCCCGCCTTTTGTTCGTACAGGTCCGGAAATACGGTGACCTCGCAAGGTCCTTCGAGCGTTTCGAGGGTGACGAACGCCATTTTCTTGTTGCCGCGCTGTGTAATGTGCTGCTTCACGTTGGCGATCAACCCGCCGACGGTGACTTCCGTGCCGTCGCGCAGGTCCTTCAATGCCGCGATGCTGTGCGACGAGTACCGTTCGAGGATGCGCGAATACTTCGCGAGCGGATGGCTGCTGACGTAGAGGCCGAGCATCTCCTTCTCGAACTGCAGGAGCTCGTTCTCCGGCCACTCGGGGATGTTTGGTTTCGTGTGAATCGGGGCGGACTCGGCCTCGCCGGACACGAGATCGAGCAGGGAGGTTTGTCCCGCGTCGCGGTCGCGCTGGCTGAGTTGGCCTTCGTTAAGCGCTGCGTCGAGCACTTGCTCGACCTGGCGCCGGTTCCAGCCCGTGCTCGCGAACGCGCCGGCCTTGTTCAGGCTTTCGATGACGCGCCGATTGATCAGGCGGCTGTCGATGCGCTTGCAGAAATCGAAGATGTCCTTGTACGGACCGTTCGCGTCGCGCTCGGCGGCGATCGCCTCGACGGGCCCGGCGCCGACATTCTTCACCGCGCCCATACCGAACCGGATGCTGTTGCCTTCGACGGTGAAGCCGGTGTAGCTGGAATTGATGTCCGGCGGCAGCACGTCGATGTTGAGCCGCCGGCACTCTTCTACATACACGCCAACTTTATCGAGGTTGCCGGATTCGCTGGTGAGCAGGGCAGCCATGAACTCGGCGGGATAGTTCGCCTTTAGATACGCCGTCTGATACGCGACGTACGCGTACGCCATGCTGTGCGACTTATTGAACCCGTAGCCCGCAAACTGTTCAATCTTGTTGAAGAGATTCATCGCGACGTTTTTGTCGATCCCGTTTGCGACGGCGCCATCGACAAACTTGTCGCGCTGCTCGGCCATAAGATCGGCCTTCTTCTTCCCCATCGCGCGGCGCAGAATATCCGCCTGGCCCAACGTGAACCCGGCGACCGCCTGCACGATCTGCATGACCTGTTCCTGATAGAGCGCAACGCCGTACGTCTCGCGCAGGATAGGCTCGAGCAGCGGGTGGTCGTAGTGGATTTTCTTCTTATTGTGCTTGTTCTCGATGTATTGGTCCTTGAGTTGCATCGGACCTGGACGATACAGCGCGACCAACGCGCAGATTTCCTCCAAACTCTCCAAACCAATGCGTTTGGCCAGATCGCGCATGCCCGAACTTTCGAGCTGGAAGATGCCCATCGTCTTGCCGGAACGAAGCACCGCATAGGCGTTTGAATCGTTCGGTTCAAGGTTGTCGATATCGATTTGCGCGCCGCGGTTTTCCTTGATGAACCGCACCGCATCATGAACTACGGTCAACGTCCGCAGGCCGAGAAAGTCCATTTTCAGCAGCCCGACCTCTTCGACCCCTTTCATCTCGAACTGCGTGGCGACTACGTCGCTGCCTGCCGCCTGGAACAACGGAACGTGCTCGACGAGCGGCTGGTCGCAAATCACGACACCGGCGGCGTGCGTGCCGCAGTTGCCGATCGTGCCCTCGAGGCGCGTGGCGAGTTGCCACAGTTGCTTTACTTTCTCGTCGTCCTTGATAAGGCGCTGAAGTTCCGGCTCCTGCTTGGCCGCTTCGGCCAAGGTGATCTTGAGTGCGGGATCGTCCGAGATGAGCTTGGCGATCTTGTCGACTTCGCCGTATGGCATTCCCAGCACGCGCCCAACGTTTCGCACGGCCTGCCGCGCCTTCATTCGGCCGAACGTAATGATCTGGCTGACATTTTCCTGTCCGTACTTCGCGCGCGCATATTCGATCACTTCGCCGCGGCGGTTGTAGCAGAAGTCGAGATCGAAATCGGGCATGGAGATACGTTCGGGATTCAGGAACCGCTCGAACAGCAGTGCGTAGCGCATCGGGTCGATATTCGTGATCTTCAGCGCGTACGCGACCAGACTTCCCGCGCCCGATCCGCGCCCCGGGCCGACGGGGATATCGTTCTTTCGCGCGAACGCAATGAGGTCCCACACGACGAGGAAATAATCCGTGAAGCCCATCTGGACGATGACGTCCAACTCGAAGTTTGCGCGCTTCACATGTTCATCCGTAGGACTGTTGTGGTAGCGGCCGTTTAGCCCCTCGATCACGAGATGGCGCAGGTAGGCTTCCTTCGTGAACCCGTCCGGCGGCTCATAGCTGGGGATGAGGTGGTTGCCGAGCTTCAGTTCCACGTTGCAGCGCGCGGCGACCTTCTCGGTGTTCGCGATTGCTTCGGGACAATCCTTGAACTTTTCGGCCATTTCCTCGCCGCTGCGAATGTAGAACTCCGGCGTTGGGAATTTGAACCGATCTTCCTGGTCGAGCGTCGCCGCCGTCTGAATGGCGAGCAGCGCCTCGTGTGACGTAGCGTCGTCTTTGTCGGTGTAGTGGCAGTCGTTGGTTGCGATGACCATAAGGCCGTGGTGTTCGGCCAATTCCGCGAGCATGGGGTTAATCTTGATTTGCTCCGGAATGCCGTGGTCCATGATCTCGATCAGAAAGTTATCGCGGCCATAGACCTCTACGTACTTTTTGATCGCTTCGTTTGCGGAGTCGCGGTCGTCGTTCATCAAGAACTGCGGGATTTCTCCCGCGAGGCACGCGCTCGTGGCGATGAGGCCCTCGCTGTATTTCTTGAGGAGGTCGAAATCGACGCGCGGCTTGTAGTGAAAGCCTTCCGTGTATCCGAGCGAACTGAGCTTGCAGAGGTTGTGGTATCCAATGTCGTTCTCGCAGAGCAAGAGGAAGTGGTTGCTCGATGCACCCGCCGAGCGCCCCGTCTTGTCGAAGCGGCTTCCTTTCGCGACGTAGAGTTCCGAACCGATGATCGGCTTGATGCCGGCCTTTCGCGCCGCTTGATAGAATTCGAGCACGCCAAACAGGGCGCCGTGGTCCGTCAACGCGCAGGCCCGCATGCCGTACTTCTGGCAGCGATCGATAATCTCGTAAATCTTGCTCTGGCCGTCGAGCACGCTGTATTCGGAGTGGACGTGCAGATGCACGAACCCCGCGTGGTGATGACCGTGAGTTGTCTGTTCGGTTGTGCTCAACGCAACTGCTCCAACAATAACGTTAACGCCGCGTCGGCGGTCTTTTCTTTCACGTCCTCGCGCGACCCCTCGAACTGATTGCGCGTAACAATCGTACGCGCCGGCGTGGCCACGGCGATGTACACCAGCCCGACGGGCTTCTCCGGCGTCCCGCCCGTAGGCCCGGCAATACCCGTAACGCCTATGGCATAGTCCGATCCAAACACGCGCCTTGCGCCTTCCGCCATCGCGCGCGCCACGGGTTCGCTCACTGCGCCGTGCGCCATCAGCATATCATGCGGCACGCCGAGCAGGCGTTCTTTCGCGTGATTGCTGTAACTCACCACGCCGCCGAGGAAGTACGCGGACGATCCGGAAATGTCTGTAATGCGATGCGCGACGAGCCCCCCGCTGCACGATTCCGCGGTGGACAACGATTCCTTTGCGCCGGCAAGTCTGTCAGCGATCAATTGGCTCAGCGATGGCATTGACATGGCATCACGCGAATGAAGTCCCCTAGTAACGCGGAGAGGTACCGTACCACGCAGCGTGCCGGTGAGCAAAAGGTTCGACGAGATTCAGTCTGACATTGAATGGAGTTTGATGCACCGTTCGCAGGGGAACGACGCAGTGCGAGGCACTCGCGATTCATGGCGTGGCGGATAATGTTCGCACACAACTGCGAATACTACGCCGCAACAATTCTCTTGACAGATCCACCGCGTGACCCTACGATCCGCGCCGGGCCGGAACACCGGGGGCGATCGAATGACGCGTACCTATCATAACGAACGGCAAATACACGCAACCATTATTGTCGCCACGGTCGCCATCGCGCTGTGCGGAATAGCCTCGGCCGAAACGCTTCAAGACTTCGACAAAGGCGGCGGGATTTGCGAGAAAGGGGCGGACTGTGTTCCGTGGCAATACGAAAACGACCCCGCGCCGCAGCGCTTTGACGGCGGGCCCACCGGGACCGGAAAGTTTCTTCGGCTTGCCTACGGGGACCCGGTTGGGGGCGCGCCGAGTTTCAACACCATCTCATTCGATCAAACGGACCCGGCCTCGGACCTGATTACCGTCGATTTCGATTTCAGAATTACGCCGCGGATCGGGCGCGGCGACGGTTTCGGGTTCTCGTTGCTCAACGTCAATCTCGATGGAATCGGGCAATCGGGCGCCGTGGGCGGCACGGGCGAAGAGCCCAACTTCCAAGATTCGCTGGGCGTCGGCTTCGACATTCACGAGAATGCCGATCTCGATGACATCGGCAACGACATACTAAAAGCGAATTTCAGCAACAGCATTTCAATTCACTTCAATGGCGTGCGCATGCAGACCGATGTTACCGGCGCAATCGATCTCGCCTGCGGGCAATGGATTCACGCGCGCATCGTGCTACGTCCGGGCGGCGGGTTCTCGGATGTAAGCGTCTACCTCACGCCGCCGGATGGGCCATCCATCCAGGTCGTCGACAGTCTCTACATCGACGGGTTCGAACCGTACGCCGGCCGCGCCCACTTCGGCGCGCGATCGGGTGGAGACACCGCGGATTTCGACCTGGACAATATCAACGTACAATACGAGCCGCTTGATTCGTCCCACTTTTCCTTCTCGAAGCCGCTGTTCACCGGAATAGAATCGAATGGCGCGGCGACAGTCGAACTGGTGCGCACGGGCGATACGTCCGCCGCCGCGACGGTCGACTTGAATACAAAGAGCACAGGCTCCGCGGACAATGGGTCCGACTTTGAGTCTACGAATGTCACGGTTGCCTTTGCGGCAAACGAACTCAGCAAGTCCGTCGACATCCCGTTGATCGACGACGACACATCCGACGGCGATCTCGGCTTCCAAGTGCGTTTGCGGCGTCCCAGCGGCAATGCATTCGTGGCGGGACCCGCGGTCGCGGGAGTCACAATCATCGACGACGAGGTTGCGCGCACGAAGGGGCACTGGGGCGAATTGGCGCACTGGCCGATTGTAGGCGTTCACACGCACGTGCTTCCGACCGGTGACGTTGCGATATGGGACAGACTGGGCGCAGCCGCGATTTGGGACCCGACCACAAACGAAGCGCAACTCAGCAACACGCCCGGATACAACCTGTTCTGCAGCGGCCACGCGTACCTGCCGGACGGTTTGCTGCTGGCGACCGGCGGGCACGGCGATCCGCTCGGCTCGCCGCACGCCGATGGCATGGGACTTCTGGATACAAGCCTCTACGCCGCGTCGATCGACACGTGGTACTCACTACCGGACATGAACGACGGACGGTGGTATCCGACAAACACACCCATGCCGAACGGCGACATGCTGGTCGTTTCCGGAAGCGTGATGGATACGTCGACGCGGAACACGTTGCCACAGGTGTGGCAATACGCCACGTCGACGTGGCGCGATCTCACCGGCGCCGATGCCATCGAACCGCTCGGCGTGGACCTTTATCCGCGGATGTTCGTGGCGCCCGATGGCCGCGTGTTCAAAGCGGGCATGGACCAGGAATGCTGGTACCTCGATACGGCCGGCGTGGGCGCATGGACGCAGGGTCCGGACAACACGACCGGCGCGCACATTTACGGAACGGCGATCATGTATCGCCCGGGACGAATCCTCATCGCGGGTGGAAGCGATCTGCAGACCGGCGGCGAGGAGACGATCGTTCCCACAAGTACCGCCGAAGTCATTAACCTGAACGCGGCGAACCCGTCGTGGCGGGAAGTCCAATCGATGCAGTATCCGCGCCGTCATTTGAATTCGGTTATGCTGCCCGATGGCAGCGTGATTGTCATAGGCGGCACGAGCGACCCCGGGTTCAGCAACTCCGGCGCGCCGGTGTTGCCCGCCGAACGGTGGGACCCGAAAACCGAAACGTGGACCGAGCTGGACGCAATGCGCGTGCAACGCGAATACCACAGCACCGCGTTCCTGCTTCCTGATGGCCGCGTCATTGCTGCCGGCGGTGGACAAGGCGCAAACGTCCCCTCGTTCCAGAATCTTGCGGAAGTGTTCTATCCGCCGTACTTTTTTAAGGGTGAACGGCCAATAATCGGTGCCGCACCAGAGTCCATTGTCTACGGTTCGACTTTTTTTATCGCAACATCGAAACCGTCGAAGATTGCCCACGTGTCGATTACGCGGCTCCCTTCGGTTACGCATGCGTTTGACATGAACCAACGATTTGCCTTACTCGATGTCGAGAAAACAATCGGCGGCGTCAACGTGACCGCACCCGCCGACGCGCTCGCCGCTCAACCGGGGCACTACATGCTGTTTCTCGTGAACAAGAAAGGCGTGCCGTCGGAGGGGCAAATCGTGCGGCTTGGTAATTAACCCGTGCGACGCGCGCAGCGATACTATTTGGCGGCAGTCAACCGAATCCTGGCCGTCTGCGTTCTTGGCGCGCTTGCGCTGGCGAGCGGCTGCAATCAAAAGGTGAAGACCGCCACGGCGACTGACGCAGGCGGTCTCCCTCGGTTTCACCGCGCCGCACGCATCGGGGACATCGCCGCCGTGCAGACGATGCTGAAGGAAGGCGTCTCCCCCGATCTGCGCGACGCGGACGGCGTGACCGCGCTGCACCGCGCGGTGCGCGACGGCAAGCTGGATGTCGCGCAGGTCCTGCTCGACGCCAACGCGAACACCAATCTTGCTACTGCGACCGGGTGGACGCCGCTCCATCTGGCCGTGAAGTACGACCGGCGCGATGCAGTCGAACTTCTCATGCGCTACAACGCGGACGCGAACATGAAAACGCCGGACGGGTACCTTCCGTTGACCGCGGCGATTCGATCCGGCAACAACGAGATCACGCAGTTGCTGATTGCGGAGTGGCCAGTTTGGAAGCACGTGCCGATCGTGCAGGACGGCAAGGTGGTCGCGTACGAAACGCAGACGACGGGTACGCGCGTAGCGGACGTAAATATCATCGACGGCGAAGGCGTGACGCCGCTGTGGCTGGCCGTAGCCGCGAACGACTACGGATTAATTACGGACCTGCTGTTCAAAGGCGCGGACGTAAACGCGAAAGTAAAGAACGGCCGCACGGTGCTTCACCTCGCCGCCGAGCAAGGCACGGAGTATTGCGTGACGACGCTCCTCGAGCGCAACGCCTTCGCCGGAGCCCGTGACGATAAGAACGAATCGCCTTTCACGGTCGCGCAGCGCCGCGGCGATCAAAAGATTATGCAGCTTCTTTGGGAACGCGGCGGACGGCCATAGCGCCGGCGAGGAAGCCGGGCGCTACGTTCCCCCCTCCGACGGCATTACAGCTCCAACGCGCCGAGCAGTTCCGCCCATGCCCTGCTGCATGGATACAGGCCGGGAAACTTCACGAACTCGACGTGCCCGTCCATGTACAACACGTTTCCGCCGCTGGGAACGTGGTTGAACTCCTGCACGTCCGTGCTGACCTTGTCGAACATCACCGGTAATTGGCTCTGCGCGATGCTCGTCTTTGACGGATTGTTGATGTCCTCGACAAAGAACCGCTCGATTCCATCCCGAAGGCGCATCACATTGCGCTCCACGCCGGTGTCGTCCACAAACGCCCAATCCGCGTCAAGCGCCTGCGCGGGCTGATTGACGAAGATGTCCTGAAGCTTGTTAAGGAACAGGGGCGACAAATCCTGCGTTGCGGTTTCCACGAGCCAGGGCGACTTGATTGCCCACGGCATGTATATGTATGAAAGCGAATCGAACAAGCACGGGTTGAACGAACCGTTCTGGTAGGTCCCCCCCGTTCCGTCCGGCCGCCGCCAGCGCGGGCCCTCGAACTCCGTCATGCCGTTCGCATCCGATGGACACACGAGCAGTCGCGCGTCCGTCATGTACTCCGGATACATCGGAAGCCCGGCGAACATGAGTACGCCGGTGTTCTTTTGATCGCAATTGGGCCCCATGAACAATTGCACGGAAGGAAATCGCTCACCCTTTGCTTCGTTCGCGTACATCTTGAAGCAGAGCCCGAGTTGGCGCAGGTTGTTCGCGCACGAAATGCGCCGGGCGGATTCGCGGGCACGCGCCAGCGCGGGCAGCAGCATGCCCGCGAGGATCATGATGATCGAGATGACCACCAGAAGCTCGATGAGCGTAAAACCGCGCTTCCTCATGCTGCCGCTTCTCCCGGCCAGGGTAATCGTCACACACGCAATATTACAATCATACCCGTACCGCGAAACCAATCCAATAACGAAGGCGCATGATTGTGAAATCGAGAAGCCTCGACGGACTGTCGCAGTGCCCTTTTTCGCCGCCCTTTCCAAGGCCGGGAAGAAATGTTGGGAGTGCACTCCTTCCAAGTTCGCCCTTCGGCGGTTGGGCGTCAAGGAGAAGTACACTCCCACATCGAACGGCTTTACGGATGAGGCGCTCCGGCACGGTCGCCCGTCAATCGCTCTGCGATCGACGTTTTGCCCTTGCGTTCACGTCCGGTGTCCGCAGCTTGCCTCAAACCTCCAGCCACTCGATATCCCTGGGTGCTATCGCTCCGGGACCCAAACGTCTCGATACTCATACGTCGGAGGTATCCAACGCGTCCTGGTCTCGAAGTGACCAGGGACCTTCTTCAAGTTCAAGAAGCCGTACCGTTCCTTCGGTACCCAGACCTGATAGCTTTCGGAGTAACCTTCCCGGACCATTACGCGTTGACGCTCATAGTGACCGGGAGTTTTCACCTCGACCTGAATCTTCGGCTCAGATTCGATGATTCGGACCTCCGGCTCGATGATCCGTACCTCGGTCTCCGGCTCGATTTGAATGTCTTGGACCAGCTTGACTTCTCCGCGCAGCGTGTCCGCCGCCGCGGTCCCGCTGAAAATCGCGGGGGCCGCAGCCACCGCCGCGCTCGCCATGCCGGCCGTTACCAGTCGTTTCAGATCGAATCGCCTACTCATGATGCTCTCCTTTCGGTACCTGCGTCACGAACGCTGCAGATACGCTTCCGGGCGAAACGCCGCGTCAGTCCGCGGGTACCCACACCTTGCGGTACTCGTACTCC
Source organism: Candidatus Hydrogenedentota bacterium (assembly GCA_013359265.1). Lineage (NCBI taxonomy): Bacteria > Pseudomonadati > Candidatus Hydrogenedentota > Candidatus Hydrogenedentota bacterium. Next base: position 32,164 of record JABWCD010000031.1, on the reverse strand, counting down.
GGCGGCACCCAATGCTGCCGCGTTTCGTAGTGGCCGTGGAACGTCGCATTCAATTCAGGATCGAACCGTTCCGAAACCCATACCCGGATATCTTTGTAGTAGCCATCACGCACCATCACCTTTTGGTACTCGTAATGGCCGGGGACTTCGACCCGGAGTTGTATCCGAGGCGCCCGTTCAATGATCCGCACTTCAGGCTCACGCTTGATGATCACCTCGGCATCCGCCCGGGCCATTTGCACGGTTGCCGCAGCAGGCAGTGTGTTCATGCCCAATTGCGAATCGCTCACCGTGCCGGGCCGCGTCGTATCGCCCAATACCGGGAACGCAAACAGCGCACTCACAAGCATTGCGGCGTAGACCAGCCCTTTCCGTGATAGTCGATGCACCATGCTTTGCACTCCTCTGTTTCTCCCGCATCTTCAGTCAGAGTCCAGGGTCGCCTCCTTCGCCTATGTAAAAGCACAACCCCTTCGTCCGGCCGATTATTCGCGAGAACAGGAAAAAATTTTGGAGCACGATTTTGCGCTTGGCCCACACCAACTTGCGGCAAAACGCGAATTCATGAAATCGCCGCAATACCGCAAACAGTGGAAATTTGGCTCGCCATGTCTGCTCAACGGCGGTTGAATGCAGAGTCAGAATTCAAGATCCAACGCTGGATATAATACATATATACATACATATTTAACATATCTCGCTTGAGACGGGAAGCAACTTGTCCACCACGTTCTTGATTCCGCGGTACCCTTGTGGTAAAGTTTCATTGGTTTGACACCTCGTGGGGCGATCATGCCCATTTGACGGCGAGTGCCCCGTGCGATGGCGGACGCGGGTGGGTGTCTGCTATGCGGTAACTCTTTACATTACAATCAGTTGCAGGATACCATTGGGCAAATACTCCCAAGAGATCAAGGCGCGCGTCCTCGCGGCGACCGATATTGTGGAACTCATCGGGTCCTCGCTGGAGCTCAAGCCTTCCGGAGCAGGCCGTTTCAAGGCCCTTTGCCCATTCCACCACGAGAAGACGCCTTCCTTCAACGTGAGCCGGGATAGGCAGCGGTTTCACTGTTTCGGGTGCCAGAAAGGCGGGGACGCAATCCACTGGGTGATGGAGCACGACAGCCTCCCCTTCCCCGAAGCGCTACGCAAGCTGGCCGATCGGGCAGGGATCGAGCTTCCCGCCCCGTCGGAACGCGACAACAAGGAAGACTACCTGCGCCGCCAGTTGATCGAACTGGGCAGTTTCGCGGCGGGGTTTTATGCGGACCTGCTCAAGGACCCGATGAAGGGCGGCAAAGGCCGGAACTATTTGAAGACGCGCCACCTCAAAGACGAGACCGTGAAGCGGTTCTGCCTCGGGTTCGCGCCGGAAGGCTGGTCGCACCTGCTCGACGCCGCGCGCGCGAAGGGTTTTCGCGACACCGTGCTCGACGCCTCCGGCCTCGTGAAGCGCGGCGAACGCGGCTCGTTCTACGACACATTCCGGGACCGGTTGATGGTCCCTATCCGTGACGTTTCGGGAAACGTCGTCGCCTTCGGCGGGCGCGACCTCGGCGGCGAGTCTCAGGCAAAGTACATCAACAGCTCCGAAACCGCGATCTATAAGAAGAGCCGCGTACTCTACGGTCTCTACGAAGCGCGCGAAGCGTTGCGCCAGGAAAAGCGCGCGATTCTGGTCGAAGGCTACTTCGACCTGATGCGCTGCTTCGACTCGGGCATCTCGAACGTCATCGCAAGTTGCGGCACGGCGCTGACAACGGATCAGGCCAACCTCATTCGGCGCTACGTGCCGGAAGTAGTCGTCGTGTTCGACGGCGACGCGGCGGGAATTAAAGCCGCGCTGCGCGGTATCGCCATTTTGACCGCGGCGGGTATCACCGTGCGGGCACTGACGCTGCCGGACGGCAAAGACCCGGACGATTATATCCGCGCCGAAGGCGTGGACGCGTTCCGCGATCGCGTCGATGCCGCGCAGGACATCGTGACGTTTTACGTGCGTATGAACGAACCGCGCCTCGGGACCATCGAAGGCAGGACGGACGTCGCCAAGGAAGTGTTCACGATCGTCCAGAGTCTCGACGACGCGATGCGCACCGACGAGTACCTGAAGCGCCTCGCGCGCGAACTCCAACTCGACGAGTGGAGCGTCCGCCGCGAGTACCAGTCGCAGCTTCAGCGCCGAGACGCGAACGGTTCGATCGAAAAGGTGTCGGAAAAGCCGCGCGCGAAGTTCACGTTGGACGACACCAATTTCATCTCCGCGCTGTTGACGGGCGACCAGTTGCGCGATCGAGTTCGGAAAGAACTGACCGGCATCGCGCTGAAACCCGGCCCGTTTGCCGAGGTATTGATCGCGGTGCTCGCCGAAGAGAACGGCGACGCGCTCGGGCGTATCGATAACGAGGACGCCGGCCAGCTCTACGCGGCGGCGGCTAACCGGCATGTCGATTCCGAGACAGGACTGGAAATAGTGGAAAAACGTCTAACGAGTATCCGCCGGGAAGCGCTGTTGGACGAGGATGCGAATGTGCTCGAACAAATGCGCGAGGCCAAGCGCCGGGGCGACATCGCCGCCGAGGCCCAGTTGGCCACGCGGCGGGTGGGCATACGCAAGGAAATAGATAGGCTGGGCGCGGCATAAGGGGCGCCGCTCCGGCTGTTTACAATGCGATAGGCAGCAGTACCGACCGAACGCGGGAAGGTGGACAGGAAAAGCTATGGGAACGACAAAGGTTTCGTCCGATCGCGAGGCGATGAAGAAGAAGGCCATCGAGCTGGCCAAGAAGAAAAAGGGCAAGCTCACTTACGATGACCTGAACAATCTGCTCCCCGCGGACGGCGGCGGCGATATCTCTGTCGAGATCGACGAGATGATGGTCATGCTCAGCGGCATGGACATCGATATCGTCGATGACCTGCGTGTCGACGCGGAGTCGAAACAGGTCCAGGAAGAAAAGGAGAAGGCCGCGCGCCGCGCCGAAGCCCGCAAGGAAGCCGCACAGACCCGCCTCGAACGCGCGGACGATCCGGTCCGCATGTACCTGCGCGAGATGGGCCGCGTTCCCCTGCTGACGAAGGACCAGGAAGTCGCCATCGCGAAGCGCATCGAAGCCGCGGAAAACGACCTGACCGAACTGCTCCTCAGCACGCCGTACACGTTCAAGGAAGTGTCGATGCTCGCCGCACGCATTCTCGCGGGGCGCATGAGCTTCGCGCAGATCACCGACATCGAGGACGTGAAGGAACACGAGAAGTTCGTGAAAAAGCTCCCCGCGTTCATGGACCAGATGGGCGGGTTTGAAGGCCAGATCGAGTTGCAGGAAAAGCGAGCGCGCCGTTCCGGCCTGTCCGAGCGCAGCCTCGATAACATCATGCTCCGCATCATCGAACTGCGCCGCATGCAGGCGGACATCGTGCGCGAGTTCCGTCTGAAGACCAAAGAGATCATGAAGATCGCGCGCAAGATCAAGAGCTTGAAGCGCCGCATCCAGTCCTCGCGCGACGAGATCGACCGCGTCGAGCGCGAAATCGGCTATTCCGCGCCGGACATCCATAGCATGGCCGTGCAACTCCGCCGTAGCGCGTCCGCCGCGAACAAGCTCGGCGTGGACCGTGACCAGGTGTTCGACGCCGAGCGCCGCCTGCTCCTCGCCCAGCGCAAAGTCGACCAGATCGAGACCGACGCGAAACTGAACTCCGACGAGATCACCGCGTTGATCGACACGATCAAGGAAAAAGAAGAGCGCATCTACAAGGCGAAGATGGAACTCGTCGAGGCGAACCTGCGCCTCGTCGTCAGCATCGGCAAAAAGTACACGAACCGCGGCATGTCCTTCCTCGACCTTATCCAGGAAGGCAACATCGGTCTCATGAAGGCCGTGGACAAATTCGAATACCAGCGCGGATACAAGTTCAGCACCTACGCGACGTGGTGGATTCGCCAGGCGATCACGCGATCGATCGCGGACCAGGCGCGCACCATCCGCATTCCGGTACACATGATCGAATCGATCAACAAACTCGTGCGCACCAGCCGCCGCCTCGTGCAGGAGTACGGCCGCGAACCCAGCGCGGAGGAAATCGCCGAACAGATGCAAATGTCCGCGGACAAGGTACGCAGCATCCTCAAGATCGCGCAGGAAGCCATCAGCCTCGAAACGCCCGTGGGCGACGACGGCGACAGCAACTTCGGAGACTTCATCGAAGACAAGTCCGCCGAATCGCCCGCGAACGCGACGGCATTCACGGTGTTCCAGGAAAAGCTCGACGAAGTCCTCTCCTCCCTCACCGAACGCGAGGAGAAAGTGCTGCGCCTTCGCTTCGGCCTCGGTGACGGCTACCCGCGCACCCTCGAGGAAGTCGGCAGCGTGTTCAACGTCACCCGCGAACGCGTCCGCCAGATAGAAGCCAAAGCGCTCCGCAAAATGCGCCACCCGACCCGCGCGCGCGACCTGAAACCGTTCCTCGACTGGACCCTGACAATAAGCAACAACAATTAGCTTGAGCGCGGCGCGTATAATAATCGACATCCCCCTCAATCCCCCTTCAAAGGGGGACTTGGGAAATGCTAAGCGAGGTTATGGTTCTTGTATTATGAGCCTCTAACATTAATGCCGAAACCCCTTCGGGGTAAACGCAAAGACGTCATTATTGTTAGAAGTTCTAAGTCCCCCTTTGAAGGGGGATTGAGGGGGATGTAAAGCGGACGACGCCCGCTTGGCCTCCGCGCCGCGCGGTGCTTCGTAACGATACCGCCCCACCCGTGGGCCCGTAGCTCAGTTGGTTAGAGCAGGTGACTCATAATCACTTGGTCGTAGGTTCGAGTCCTACCGGGCCCACCAGTTAGATTCTAGATTGACGTGATGTGATTCCACCGCAAAATAACAGATGTCCCTATTCACCCTATTTACCTCAACCGCGCGCATGGCCCTTGCTAACCCATTCGAGGCGCATGGAATTCGCGGCATTCATCAATCGTCGCCTTTGCGGCACTTCGGGATTCGCTTATCGATGACGACGGGGTTGCGCGTGGACAAAATGTATCTAGCGAGTTGGTCGAGTTCCTCAATCCACGCGTTGATGACTTCAAGCACGTCCTCTATGCACTCGCACCGCGCCAGCAAGGAGACTTCCTTCGCGATCTTGTATAGGGGAAAGTCAAGTACCAAGTCATAGTGGGTAATGTGTCCTGAGCGGCGTAGCTTCAATTCCAGTCGTTGTGTACGTTGCATGGTTATTGTTATCTCTGCTTCGTTTGAAGTTCTTGCAGCCATCGCTCGATTTCTGCGCGACGCCATCGCACGACACCAGATCGCTTGCCACAGCCAAGCCTCAACGGTTTAGGTAACGCATTTCTGTCGTTCATCCTCCAACAATGTCTTACGGAAACCCCGAGTAGATGCGCCAATGTCTTGACGTTGATGAGAGCCGGTTCAGGGAACGGATCACACATTTTCGCCATCCTTTCTACCGCGCATTAGAGCGAGGCAGTTGGAATGTTACCTGCGTATCCCAGATTTACCCCGGCGGGCTACAGATGACCGGAAGGGACGTGACGCAAACTACTTCGTTGCGCCTACTTGCGTAAGGCACTGAATGGAATTGACCTGTGTGCTTGTTCATTTCGGGAAACGGGCAAGATACGATTCACAGTTTGTCCGAGTATCGGCCAGCTAGTTGAAGAGCGGATTCACGCGCGTAAAGCGTGCGTGGCTTTGTCGGGGTCGTTCGGTCAACGCGAAAATCAATCTTCGTTGCGATCTTTCGGCGTTGGAGTGCCGACTTGAACGCCTTGCGTCTCTTGCGGTCGCTAATCTTTGCCTCAGCATAGATTTGCTCGATGGGCATATACTTCGGAATATCCCGTCCGTTGATTAACGGTGCCATGTACATTTCTGGCGTCAGAGGGTTAGGTCTGCTGCTGAACGGCGATTCATGTCTCAATACGTCGAGCAACGCTTCATAGGTAATAGGAGTATCGAACGGACTAGTAGGCATTGATGCACCTCCGTAGGATGCCCGTGTGAGAGGAAGCCCGGCAGCCGCCACAGTTGCGGTTTTCGGCCGGTCGGCGTAGCCGGGAATGACTGACCTATGATACCATGAAACGGCCCTGATTGGGGGAGAAAGGAAGCGAAAATGCGGACCCAACAGTACGCGCCCGCCGCGCTGACCGAAAAGCACAAGGAATTGCTTCGCAAAATTGCCCTAGGCGCGCGCCAGTGCGACGCAGCCCGCGAATTGGGAATCACAACGCGCCACGCATCGAGCATCCGTAACTCGCCCTTGGGACGCGCGTATCTTCAAGAATTGATGGACAGCCGCGACGCGACCGCACGTAACATCGGTGCGCAACTTGCCGATTTGCTACCGCGAGCCGTCGAAGTTGTCGGGCAAGTGCTGGACGGACAGCTAGGCGGGTCAATGGCCGCGCAGATGCAATTCCGCGCCGCCGAATCGGTCTTGAGCCGTTTCGGGTATCCGGTCACAAAACAAATCGCCGTCGATGCGCCGCACTCGAACATAGAACACATCCGCCGCCTTGCCGCCGAGATGAATACGAACAGCAACCCCAATATCTTGCCTTTCCTGCAAGTCGTGGACTCCGAGACCTCCGGGGCATGTGGAATGCAGGCCGCGTTGAAATCGGAGGAAGTCCCCGCGTGAATCTGGCGCAAAGAGTGGCAGTAGTTTGCGGCTCCGCGCTCGTCTCCCTAACCCTGTTCCTGCCGTGGTCAACGCATGAAAGTCCTGCGCACACGAAATGGGCGGTTGCACACGCCGAATATACGAGTCTGACGAACGAGATTGCGGTGCTTCAATTCCGCAAGACTCGTGTGTCGAAGTTGTCCAATGAACTGAAAGCAGGAACGAGGTTAGCGGACGCGCTTGCCAGTGCAGATAGTGCGCTAATCGAAAGTATCCGTCCGGAAGACGACGCTTCGATAAGTACCAATTCAGCACCTCCAGCAATACTACCTATGAGAACCGCTCAAGTTCGGAAGCCGCTACCGAAGACTGGTGAGATAACTCAAGAGGTCGTTACTTCGATACTGGGGCGGCGTGATGAAGTACCCGGTGACCGGCGCAGGGGGACCAAAGCGGAATCGTGGCTCTCCAGTTATGCACGACTACTACCATCAGGTCTAAGAGATGGCGTTCTGTCCGACTTTCCTTTTTGGGACGAGGCATCAAGTGTGGAGGAACTGGAGGCGCAGGAGAAAGGGTTCGTTGAATTCTTCGGGCCGCTTGTGCCACAGGAATACGCAGACAAGCGATTGACAGAAATCGAGAGCAAACTGAGTGAAGCGCAGGTCGCGGCAGATCAACTACCGCTTGCGCGGTCCCCTGAGCCAGCCGAGATGGAAACGTCCCCTGCACTGTTTTGGAAGTATCCAGCAAAGACCATCCTTTGGCCCTACGTCGGATTGCAGGCGTGCGGACTTCTCGTTCTGACTGTTGGAGCTAGCATGGCATTGCGCAGGAAGGAGAAGGCGTAGCCTAATTCACGTAGTGCTGCAAGCAATAATATTATATATATAGTACAGAATGCACTTCTTCCAGAGCACCGCATTTTGTGAGGGGTGGGGTATGGACGCTCTCAGAACGCATTTCCCCCCCCTCTCCCCGAACTGGTGCGCCAAACTCTCTGGTAGAAGTGCGGAGACGCGACTAAGATGTGGGCACGCGGCAACAGAAGGCATTTCAAGCTTATCCGTTGGCGGGTTCATGTCGTCACATCGTCGCCGTCAGTCAGCAACCGCACCAACGCCGCCCGTTCGCCTTCGTTCAGGTTCCGCAGTGCCGTATCGAGTGCGTCGAGGTCCGCTTGCTGTGACGAATCTGGGGTGTCACTGCAACCGTTACTGCAACGCCCGGAATCAGGATTCTCTAAGGTATTGTCCCCAAGTCGTTCTGACACGATGGCGAGTGACTCATGATCTCGTGGCAGCAGGTTCGAGTCCTACCGGGCCCACCATCATACTTCCTGGCGTGAAATGGAACCGCACGCCAATCGCAAAAAACAACGCCCGCTCCAGGCCTTGATACGATCGGCGTGCAGACTACGACAGACATGCTACAGCCCACGCGGGCGATTGAATGTCAGCGTGTGCACCCAATTCCTGTAAGCCGATTCTGACGTGCGCGCTGCCCTACCGTTGAGTTGACTACGTCACGCGCTCAACAACAGGATTCGGGTATAAACAGCGGGAGTGAATGGCTCTACGGCCGCCAGCCTTTCCACAGTTCATGTTGTTTACGGACGAAAACAGCGTCATCCGCAGCCAAAGATGGCCCAGAAAAGATCGAGGATTTGCTCGACGATGAATCCGACCACCGGGATATTGAACACACCCAGATCGTCGAGAAACATTCCGAAGTTATTGATTCGGTCGCACATACCATTTCTCCTTTATCTAAATGGGGACAGTCGCCTATTAAATTAATCGCAAACGATCCTACTGCGGGCGAAGCTTCTTCGGTATAAGTGTCTTCGGCGGTACGGGTGTGAATGCGGGCGCGGGTTTGGATTTTGTGATGCCTTTGGCGTGCTTCATTCGGAGAGTCTCCTTTTTTTGTGTGCGACAGTGTACCAGACCGCAGCGCGCACGTCCGTTCCGTTTTGCGAGTTCCGCAACATTACAGCACCTGCATGCTGAAACGTTGTCTTCCGGGCCGTGGCGAATAGTCCCGTAGCGCCCGGTTTCCGTGCCGGGCAAGACTCGCGTCATGCATTCTCGCACATAAGCTACGAACGTAGACCTTCGGCCTTTCTCCATGTCTAAATGATAGATAGGGACTATAACAGATGGCTGTCCCTATTTAATGGGTGCCGCGTTCGGACGGCGGGTTGACCGCACCGCTACATGCCGGGATAGAGCGTTTCGTTGTACAAGCTAGGGATCTCGACGGGGCGTGCGTTGGCGTAGATGCAGGCGCCTTTCGCACCGAAGAGGATGACCTCGTCGCGGGCGTCGCCCCAGACGTCGGCGGCGAATCCGTAAAAGTTGCTCTTACGATCTTCATCCGTCCGATTCGGCGTGCAGACCATCGGCAGGGTGTCGACGACCTCCCCTTTGCCGTCACAGACGACGGCGGGCCGGCCCGGTCCGTGCCCATAGACCATGAATCCGATGGGCGCGCCCGGGCCGAACCAATTGACGGGGACCGTTGCGATGGCCCATGCGCCGGAGGGCTGTTGGCGCTTCCACACTTCATTGCCGTCGAGGTCGTAGAGGTAGAGGATCGCAAAAGCGTGCTCGTCGCGTTGATGGGTGGGCAGTGGCGTTCTATCCACCACGACGATATCGAGTGGAGATTCTTTGCGGAATTTGCCCGCGATGACGTGCTGCCCCTCGCCGATCGGGTGACTCCAAACCTCCGTGCCGTCCACGGCCAGGCAATGGATGCCGCCATTCCCGAAGAGGAGCCGCCACTTGCCATCGGGCGCGCGTTCGATCCATGCGGCGTCCTGATGGGCGCCCTTGGGGTCTTTCGTGAACAGCACTTTGCCGTCGTGGTCAATGAGCGCGAATCCGGCGAACACTTCGTCTTTCCCATCGTCATCTACGTCCGCAATGGCCGGAAAGTGCCCGGTAGACCCCTCCCAATGCCAGAGAACTTTTCCGTCATGCGCGACGCCCCACATGTTCCAGTAGCGATCTTTGACCACGAGGTCCTCGCGCCGACCGCGCCCCGTCAGGTCAGCGAAGAGGATGGTGTCGTCGGCGGGCGCGGGTAGCGGGAGCGTGCCCTTCTCTTTTCCCGTCTGCCCTTCGAGGATAACGAGCGTTGCGTTGCCTTCGTACCGGGAAGCGCGTTCGCGCACGCTCTTGCCATCGTAGGGTGGTTCCGCGTACACGGCTTGGCGCACGTACAAGACTTCGTTTCTTCCGTCGTAATCCCAGTCGTAGATTTGGACGGGCAAGTCGCAGTAGGCAGTTCCGTTTTCGGCGGATGGATCTCCTGTCTGCCACAAAACCTCGCCCATAACGGTCGTCGCCGTCAGGCACGTGACGGTTCGGGGACCGTAGGCGTTTTGCACGAACAGCAAATCCGGAGCGCCATCGCAATTCAGGTCACCGATTCGGACCGTCTCTGCGCCGAAATTCTGCACATCGATGGCGCTGACGAGATGAGTCGTGGGGCGGCTTTGCTCCTCTTGGCCGAATGCTGACACCGCGGCAATGACAACCATCGTAAGCGCAATCCTCAATCGCGGCATAATGGGAACCCTTTCTTGGAGGCGTGGGCGTCTTAACCCGGGCGCAACCGCGCAATCTTGTCTATGTCTAGCTTGCCTTTTTGACCCCAGCCCCGCACACCGTAATCTACCGCGGGCCTGAACTGCTCGTAGAGTCCGAACGCCTTTTGCTGCAGATCGTCTTTCGTGTGCGCGCTCGCAAGTTTGCGCATAGCGGCAACGACGGCCTCGAGATTGTCACCGAACGATTTGATGACGTACCGCTGTACGCTTTCGGAGTCAACTTCGTCGGCTCCGCTCATCGCGCGCATTCCGTCCTTCGTGCGGCGTGCGGGTACGTTGCGACCGCATAGCTCGACGAATTGGTGCTCGCCCAGACGTTTCTTCTTGGCGGCTTTCTCTGCGTCGTCCGACTTGGCGTAGATACCAAGATGCTGCCCCTTGCTCTGCGCCGTGAGCCCAGCAACCGCTTTCCCGAGTGAGAGCGCTTCGTCCCACTCGTAACCTATGCGCTCGGCGACGACTGCGGCCCAGAGCGTGAGAACGGGCGCGCGGTTGACCGTGATGGTCCTGCTCATTGCATCACTTCAACGTAGGGTAGTCTGCGACACGAGATATGCATGTGTTGAATTGTGGCCCCTCCAGGATGTTGTCACGCTGCGGGAAATCATCTCTTATGAAGACTCGGGTCGCCACGGGCGCGATCACGCGCCGCGGGACGCTCCCAGAAACTACCGTCCAATGTCGTACCGCTGCCCACCCAGCCGATCCTCGCAGCAGAGACGATCATCGTGCACCGAACCGGCGCGCGGCGCAAGCTGACGCGTTTTGCTCGGGGCGCAGGCGCCAATCGCAGACCATTGTTCAGCCCTTCGCGCCGCGGTCCGAGGCGGCGACAGCACTGCGGCGCTCATGCATGCCATCGTCGGAGACATGCCGGCCATCGCCGCACGAATTGCCAGTGGCGGGCGCGGAGGCCGTGCGCCGGCTTGCGGGTCATTGCCGCGTTGGGTACTGTCGTGGGTACAGCCGGGAATGACGAATCGTGCGAGCCGAGGCATGGGTGGAATCCGCAAGAAGCGTGGATAAAACGCCTGGAACGGCCGGCCGGCCTTTCCGATTTCGGGAGCTATTGCTTCCGACGTTCGTGTGTTTGCTCGTACTGCCAATTCTATTTCCATACGTCTTCGCGTACGGCCATGTTATTGCGCCCGGTTACAAGCTGTACGAGTACGCGCCGTGGAATCACTATGGCGGTCCGGACGCGTTTCCGCACGCAAAGTACTATCCGTCCTTCGAATACATGCTGACCTGGGTTCCGTGGTACAGCATCGCGCAGGAGGCCTGGTCTCATGGCGAATGGCCGCTGTGGAATCCCTACCAATTGACCGGCGTCCCGCTTCTCGGCAACGGACAGAGCGCGTTTTTCTATCCACCCCGAATGCTCTTTGCATTTCTGAACGTTCACGTCGCGGGAACCATCAACATCATCCTCAAGGTGTGGCTGGCCGCGTTGACGGCGTATTACTGCGGTCGCGCGTTGGGGCTGCGCGTGGGCGGGTCACTCCTGCTTTCGATCTGCTGGATGCTGGCGCCCATGCGAATGCTTTGGCTTTTTTGGTCGCCGGCCGACACCCTGATCTGGTTACCGCTCCAGTACTGCGGCGCCGAGTTGCTGATCGCGGGACATCGCAAACGCGGTTTTTCGTTGATCGCATTGTCCGGCGCGCTCATGTTGCTTGCGGGACATCCGGAGACGGCTTTCACGATGGGATTGGGGACCGGATTGTACTTTCTGGTTCGTGTCATTTATCGCTATGGGACGGCGCCCGTCGCCGCGCTCAAACTGGCGGTCCTTGCCTTATCGGCATGGATTGCGGCGCTCCTGGCGGCGAGCGTTCAGTTGCTGCCGCTTGTGGAGTATCTGGCGAACAGTTCGACGTTGGCCGAGCGCGCAACGCATGACGCACCGATGCTGTCGAACGCGGGAGCACTCGTGTGCATGTGGGTCCCGGAGTTCTACGGAATATCGGACGGCGCCGCCGGCGCGGCCAGGGCCTTCGACAATTCAAATTGGACGGCCATGTACTATCCCGGCTGGATTGTGTGGCTCGGGTTTTCGATTTGCGCATCGAGCGTATTCGGGCGCCGGCGCGGCGCGTACCTGAGCGCCCGATTGGTGGGCCTGGCCGCCGTTTCCGCCGTGATGCTAATCTTGGCGTTTCGCCCACAGTCATTCGCATTCCTCGGCCGCTTGCCGCTGACGCATCTTGTGCTGCATGCGTGGTACTTCCCGTTCGCGCTATTCGGAATGATTTGGATCGCTTGCGGGTCCATCCAGACGTGGTTCGCGACGACACACCGGTTTCGCGAACTGGCTTTGCCCATTGCGTGCCAAATAGCCATTGTCATTGTGGCAATCGTTGCGACGCTCGATATTCGCCAGGGTGCGCTGCCGGAAACGGCAGCGCACCTCGACGACCAGATCGTGTACTTGTGTCTGACGTCGTTGGGTGCGATTGCGGCGCTCGTGGCGTCGTGCTTCGCTCGCGCGCGCGTGGCCGCATTCTTGACGGTCTTGATCCTTTGCACTGTAGACCTGCTCCGCATCGGCAGCGGAATTCACCCCACGTGCCCGCGCGACAAGGTCGAGTTTGTGCCGGACCTGATCGCGCAACTGCGGGAGAAGAATCTCGAGGGGCGCGTGCTGACGCTTGACGACGACACGCATGCACTGCGTCCTTTCTTGCCGCGGGGATTGCTGCAGACCTACGGCGTGGAAGACCTGTTGGGTCACGAGGGTCTGTATCCCATACGATTGAACCGTTTCTACGCGTCGTGCAACTTGCTTGGAAACATGTTCGATGCGTTTTCCATTCGCTGCGTTATTAGTCCTGACGGGGCGTCGGTCCCGCCGCAACGCGGTCAGGATCGGTTCGGCGGCGGCGTTGAGATCGACGGCTGCCGTGTGGTGATGCCGCCCTCCGCGTGGCCTCGAGTGAAGCTGGTTGGGGAAGCGCGCGTCATGGATGACCTTGATTCCATGTTCACCGTCATGAACGAGGAAGGATTCGATCCGTCGCGGCTCGCTCTATTGGAATCGCCGTTGCCGCATCCAATTGATTCGCAATCCGAGGGCGATCCCGGCGAGGCGAGGCTGGTCAGCCGCACGCCGAATACGGTTACGGCGGAAGTTGACGCGAAGTCGTCCGCAATACTGGTGCTTACCGATCAGTACTATCCCGGGTGGAAAGCGATCGTCGACGGCAACGACGTTGACGTGTTTCCGGTCTATTCGTTGTTTCGCGGAGTACGTGTCAGCGCGGGGATACACAAGGTCACGTTTTATTACGATCCGTTGAGCTTTCGAATCGGGTTCTGGGTTTCAGCGGCGACGTTCCTCGCGTTCAGCACGGTTTCGATCCGGCTGTTGCGGGGCACGGCGACACGGAGACGTGCGTCAGAAAAGGCCGACCACCATCCCTGAGCACAAAGCGCAGCGTCTATATTTCTGGGATGCGCTTATTTTGCTTTGACCGGTTTCGCGGGCTTCATCTTTACCGGCGCCGGCGCGGCAACTATCGGGTGCTTGGTCTGAGATATCTGTTGAATATGCTTCACTAAACTACACCTCACTTTTGGGCCAGTGCATCGTCAACACACAGGCAACTTCGGAAATTCCGACGGCGCGGGCTGCGAAGCCCATCTGCGCGGGGCCTTTCTTGCCGGTCCCCGCGCAGATGGATCGCTTTCACACCGCCGTGCGCTTACGGGCGCGGCACGATGTCCAACCCTTCGTAGAGCGGGTCGTTCGGGTAATACCAGAACCGCGGCTCGAATACGGTGCCTTGGATTCGGTTGCCGCACCACGGCGGGATGTGCATCAGCCACGTGTTGTCGTACACGTTCGCGCGCATGAACTCGACAAACAGCGGTGTGTACGGGAGCAGATCATATGGATCGGGGTAGCGTTCGAACTCGCAATGGCCGTCGAGGTACAAGACGTTTCCGCCGCGCTGCTCGTGAGCCAGCAGGTTCCTGCCGAGCGTCGAGGTCGAGTCGAACAGCACGGGAATGCGTGAATCGGACGCGGACGACCTTCCGGGGTCATTGATGTCGGTGATGAACATCTTGCCAAACGCTATGCGCGTGCGGTGAAAGACGTCACCGCCACCGGGCGCATGGCCGCCGGGCACGACGATGTCCTCATCCAGGAAGTCGGTATACCCGAGGTACATGAGGCGGCTGATTTCGTCCAGCAGGAAAATCCCTTGCTCCTCGGTCATCACCGAATACGGGAGGTACGTGTACATTTGATTGGTCATGCACTCCCAATCCGGGTACACGCCCAGCATGCGGATGCGCCTCCAGAATTCGGCGTTGTCATCCAGATTGTCCGTAATTGGGATGTCCGCGAAGAACCGGTCGGTGATGTTTTCCGGTGCGAACGTCTCGTCCATATACCAGCGGTCGATCTTTGCATCGTGACCGATAAGTCCGGACGGACACACCAGGACTTTCATTTCGTCGAGGTAATCCGGCCAAATCGCGCTGGCGTCAACCGCCAAGTTGTTCCGCACCAGGCGATCGTAGTCGTAGAGAAAGACCTCGTCGTCACCCCACAACTGGTTTTTCGCGCCCGGCGGCAACTGGTCCTGATGTTCGTTGGCGAACATCATGAAGATGAGGCCCATCTGCTTGAGGTTGTTGAGGCAACTGGTCCGGCGCGCCATTTCGCGGGCGCGCGCCAGGGCGGGCAAGAATAGCGCCGCCAGAATACTGATGATCGTTACGACGATGAGCAGTTCGATGAGGGTGAATCCGGTACGGGTAGGTTGGTGGCTCATGAAGACGGCCCCCCTTTCTCGCTTGGGGAGGGCGTGCCCAATCCCGCTCTCCCTCCCCGGGAGGGCGGCACGAGTGCGTGCCGTCGTTAATCCAACCTTTACTTTACCCCTATTGGGTTATTCTGTCAACAGAAACACGCGAAAACAGGCCATTTTATTACTACTTTTGGGTTAACGCAGCGTCCGCACGGAGTTGCGCGCAGGTCGGCGTCAGGCGATGGCTCGCGCGGCGCTCGCGGTGGTCCTGCGTGACAGCGTCATTGGCAGGCCGCCTTTCGGACGAAGGGTAATTTGCGGATCGTACCCAACGGCATGCCCCTGCCGCAGCGTCATGCGCCAACGTTGGCCGAACACGGCAAGTAGCAGAACGCCTTCCATCCACGCGAACGATTCGCCGATGCAGGTGCGGGGCCCGCCGCCGAAGGGGAAGTAGGAGAACTTATGGCGTTCGCGTTGCCGCTCGGGCGTCCAACGATCGGGATCGAAACGTTCCGGATCGGGGAACTGCGCGGGATTCCGATGACACACGTAAGGACACATGAGGATTACGCTTTTCGGCGGCAACGTGTAATCGCCCAATTGGTATTCGTCGATCGCCATGCGGCCGATCAGATACGCGGGCGGATAGAGGCGCATCGATTCGGCAAACACACGGCGCGTGTACTCGAGTTTTGGAATGTCGTGCGGGGTTGGCAGTTCGCCGCCGAGCACGTCATCGATTTCCGCGTGAAACTTCGCCTCGACGTCCGGATTCTGCGATAGCGCGTACCACGTCCACGACAGCGCATTCGCGGTCGTCTCGTGTCCCGCGAGGAACAAGGTAACGGCTTCGTCGTGGACCTGTTGATCGCTCATTCCGGAACCGTCGTCTTCGTCCTGCGCGTTGAGCAACATCGACAACAGGTCGCCGTGGTCCACGCCCGATTTCCTGCGCTCGGCGATCATCCGGTAGATGAGGCTGTCGATGCGTTTCTTCGCGCGCATGAATCGGAAGTTCTTTAGCGTCGGCAAGATTGTCAAGAGCACCGCGGCGGGATGCACCGTTCGCTCGAACAGCCCGACAATGGACGACAGCGCTTCGCTGATTTCATCCGCTTCGGACTCGACGTCGAAGTCGAACAAGGTCTTCGCGACGATGGCCATCGTCAGGCGCATCATTTCCTGCGCCATGTCGACGGACTGTCCATCGAGCGCCGCCGCGTCCCAGCGGCCCGCGTGGCGGTCCGCGTACTCGATCATTGTTTCGCCGTACCCGTGGATTCGTTGCATATGGAACGCGGGCTGCATCATGCGGCGTTGGCGCCGGTGGGATTCACCCTCGTTCGTGAGCAGTCCTTCGCCGAATATGAACTTCGCGAGCTGAAGCGCGCGGCTTTTCGTGAAGTTTTTGTGATTCGTGACGAACACGTCCTTGATCAGGTCGGGGTCGGACACCAGATACAATGTTCTGTCCCAGACCTTGAAACAGACGACGTCGCCGTAGGTGCGCTGCAATTCGACCATAAAGCCGACGCGGTCGGCGCCGATCTCGCGCGCGCACCCGCTCAGGGGCGAACCCTTCGGCCCGGGCGGCCGAGTTCTGTCAGACATAGTTCCGTGTCCTCATGTCCCGGATTTCCACGATTTCCGCGGAAGGCCCCCGCGGCCAACTACTGAAGCGTTCACGCCGCGACCGTGTGGAACCGGTTGCGCGCCAGCCATCATTGGCTGCCCCCTCATCTTCGACGACTTAGACTCGCCGAAGGTACGTGTTGGTGTCAACTTGTACCGGAGGCATCCGGCGCGATGGTCGGGCATGAATCGTTCCTACTTATTAGCCCGGCGTGTTGCACTGGGGGAAGGCGAAGTGGCGAATTGCGAAGTAGTTAGGAAGTTGGGAAACGAGCAAGTTAGGAAGCAAGACAACAACTTGGGGCGTCCGTGGGTGGCGACAGAGGGACGTGACTGCGCGCAAGTTGTTCTTTCTCATGTTCAGCGAGGCGCTGGTCTCGGGGTGGGGTGTTGTGAGTTCTTTTGACGAAACAAGGGGTATCGTGAGCGGAGGTGTCCGGTGGCGGTTCGGCGCGGTGGCGAGGATTCGTGACAAGACAAGGGGGTCCTAGGCGGAGGTGTCGGACGGTGCTCCGGTGGGGTGGCGAAGTATTCTTTGACGAAATAAGGGGGGTGTCGTATGGCTTTTTTTTGACGATTCAAGGGGGTCGGGGTGCCGAAATCGTCGTAAGTCCTGGTTTTGTGGTCGGCACAGGGTTGACACCCCCCGGGGGAAACCAGAGTGCAGAATGTCTCGGGCGGAATTGGCGCAAGCGGAAGATCGGGGGAGCCGGTTTCCGTGATCGGCGTGTAATGAACATTTGGTCTGCTCCTGCCTGATATTGGACGCGACGGGGGGCGGCAGAATATCGCGTGAGTATTACGAGCCTCTAACATTAATGCCGAAACCCCTTCAGGGTAAACGCAAAGACGTCATTATTGTTAGAGGTTCTCAGAGCCAAGACGGAAACCTGAACCGAAACCAAAGACGGCGGCGATACCTCGCCGCACCTCAAGGCGTTGCGCGCGAGTTCGGCACGGACGGACTCTTGTCCTAGCCTTAAAGGATTCGCCCAGGACGCAAGTGTGGCCGCACGCGATCCTGTCCTAATCATTAGCCCAGCGTGTTGCACTGGGAGGGGACGCGAGGTAGCGAATAGGGAAATAGCGAGTAGTGAAAAGTCAGGAAGTCGAAAGGGGCAGAAGGACCTAAACGACCAAAAGGACCTAAACGACCAATGGGACCGATACGACCAATGGGACCGATACGACCCAGAAGGACCCAAATGACCAAATGGAACTAGACAAGCAAATGGACCTAGCGCGGCTTGTGGCGCTAAGGGACGAGTTTTGCCAATCGATTTCAGATTTTAAATCTCAGAATTTCGGAGAGCAGCTCGCTGAAGCAATGGAGCTTATGCGAGAGGTGCAGGATTCTTGGATATCTTCACTGGAATCGATCAAGAGGACCTGAACGACCGAATGGATCTAGCGCAGTTTGTGGCGCCAAGGGAAGAGCTTTGTCAATCAATTTCAGATTTGAAATTTCAGAATCTCGGAGAGCAACTCGCTGAAGCAATGGAGTTTATGCGATAAGTGCAGGATTCTTGGATATCGTCACTGGAATCGATCAAGATGACCTGAACGACGAGGGATGGAATCTACTTTTTCAATGGTGGCACAAGCACGAATGCGCGGCCCCCCGAAAAACCGGAGGAGTGTCTTTCTTCCTAACTTCCTAACTTCTTAACTACTTCGCTATTCGCTTCCTCGCTATCTCGCTTCTAGCAGTGCAACACGCTGGGCTAAAGATTAGGAACGCATTCTTGGCATGGGCGCGGACGGAAAGATGGGACGACTTAACCGTCGAAGCGGTAGCCGACGCCGTGGACGGTGTGGATGAGGCGGGGTAATTTGGGATCACGTTCGATGCGTTTGCGGAGTTTGGCGATGTGTTGGTCGAGCGTACGGCTGTTGGGCAGGTAGTCGAGGCCCCAGCATTCGTTGAAGAAGGTGTCGCGGTCGACGACTTGTCCTTTGCGGGCGTGGAGTAATTGGAGAATTCTAACCTCACGGAGGCTGAGGTCGATGGTGATATCGCCGCGATGGGCACGGAGCTCCGCCGGGAATATCTCGAGGTCGTCCATGACAAAGGACGGGGTTTCGGCGATTGGCTGGCGCGCGGCGAGGCAGCGGCGGGTGACGGCGCGGATGCGCGCGAGCACTTCGCGCACGCCGAAGGGCTTGAGAATGTAGTCGTCGGCGCCGAGTTCGAGGCCGAGGACTTTGTCGACCTCTTCGGACTTGGCGCTAATAAAGATGACTGGCACGTTGGCGTTCTTCTTTCGGATTTCGCGGCAGACGTCGTAGCCGTTCGCGCCGGGCATCATGATATCGAGACACACGAAGTCGGGCGCGGCCTTTCGGAAGAGTTCCAAGGCTTCGGCGCCGTTGCGCGCGAGAACGGTCGAGTAGCCTTCGTTGTTCAGCAGTTCGGCGAGACCGTTGCGAATGTTTTCGTCGTCTTCGGCGATGAGCACGTTCATGGCGAAACTCCAGCGCGGGGACAGTTGAGCGTGACCTGGAAGCACGCGCCGCGCTCCGAGGGCTGCAACGTGAGATCGCCGCCGTGCAGGCGCGCGAGTTCGCGGGCGATCGTGAGGCCGATGCCCGTGCCGGCGACGCCGTCCGTCAATTTATCGCTGACCCGATAGAACGCGTTGAAGACGCGCACGCGTTCCTTCGGTGGAATACCGGGGCCCGCGTCCGCGACGGTGATGGTCACGCTGTCTCCTGTCTGCGAAGTTGTGATGGTCAATTCCTTGCCGGTGGCGGCATATTTTTCGACATTGCTGACGAGGTTCCCGACGATCTGGCCGATGGCGTCGGCATCGATTATCGCCGGCGCTTCCGCGCAGAAATTGGCAGTTACGGAGACTCCATGGGCGTCGAGTGCGGGCTTGAAGTGATCGAGGACGGACCGGACGCAGGTATCGACCGACCCGGGCGCGGGGCGCAGCTTGAGCGCGTGGCGCTCCTTTCGGCTGAAGGTGAGGATGTTCGCAATGAGGCGGCTGAGGCGCTGGCTTTCGGATACGAGCACACCCACATGCCGCTTGGATTGATCATCGGCGTGATCGAGGTTTTCCTCGAGCATTTCGGCGTACATGCGGATGTTCGTAAGCGGCGTTTTGAGTTCGTGCGATACCTGGTTCACAAAGGATACGCGCTGCGCCGCTTCGCGCATGCTGCGCATGTTTTCGCGGTACAAGTAGATTGCCAGGGCAATGAGCGCGATCGCGAGCGCGCCGAGTTGGGTGGAGATGCGATACCAGAAATAGGGCTCGGAATCGTACGCCTGCGCCAGTTCGTCCTGATTCACGAAGCATGCGAGCGACCATGTGTTCAACGGATACTCCAGCGCAAGCGCTACTCGCAGGTGCGTGGCATCGTCCGTGCCGAAGTTGCTGTTCGAATAAACGACATCGCCGCGGGAGTTTCGCAGTTCGACACGTTTCGTGGGAAATTCGGCTTGTGCGGCAACGCTTTGAGAGAGCGCGGCAATGACATCGGCGATAAGGCGCGGCCGGCTAATTTCTGCGCCCACAACGACGCCGTCATCGCGGCGAGTCCAGAGCAGAATATGAATGTCGCTACCCCAGTGCCAGACATACCAGCCGGAAGTGCGCTGTGACGGCGCCACGTTCTGAACACCGACTTTTCCGACGCTCCGAGTCGCAGGCGGTGAGGCTTGTTCGGGTGCGGACTGTGTGGTCAGTTCGCCGTTCATCCAAATCTCGCGCGTGCGGACCAAGAACTCCTGTTCGGTGCTGTTGCCATTGCTTTCATAGACGGGGTAACGAGGAGCACCCTGTCGATCCACGACGAAGTATTGTGTGACGAGCGGTGAATGTTGCAGTAGTTCACGCAATTGCGCGGGGTCCAGCGACGATGTGTCCAACTTGGCAGCGACATCCCGTTGATACTGTTCCATAACGCCCGTGATCGTTTGCGAGTAGCCCTTGATCTCTTCGCCCAATAGTTTGTCAATCAAGTCGTCCGTGGCTGCGAGTTCAGCAGTTTGAAGCCGTGCCCCCAACCACCCGAGGACGGCGAGGGGCACGGCGACCATGAGTGTAAGCAGTATGAGGAGTCGGAGGTTCAACGTACCGATTTTTCCAGAATGACGCCCTGTTTCTTGGTGCCGACCTGATACTCTTGCTGGAGTTTCCGGTTGTATTTCCACTTCTCGGGATCGAGATTGTCGGCGGCGAAGCCGTTTGTGTCAGCGTCTTTGCGCAATTGTTCGTCATTGTATCGGGTTGAATTGTCGAAGAGGAAGGACTGATTGCTCAAGAAGGTTTGGCGCGCTTCCTCGATTTTGCCGCTGTCGCGCAGGCGCATGGCGAGTTCGTTTTTCTCGGCGGCGATTTGCTGGACGGCTGCGACCATGACCGCCTTGTTGGTGTTGCGATCGACTTCGTCCTTGGACTGCGACATTCGGACGCCGAGCGAGTACGAACAGAGGGGCGTTGGGCTCATGCCTGGAAGGACCATGACGTAGCCGCTCGCCTTGCTTTCTGTGTCGAAGGGGTACCAAACGCTGACGTTCGCCACGCCGCCCCCGTCGGGCAACCCTGCCGGCACATCAAGTTCAACCAGCGCGTACTTGGTGCGCTCGCTGCTGACGTCGCCCAACGTCACGAGGACGGTTTTGTCGTCAATGATTGCGTCACGGCCGAGGACGCGCACGGGGCGCACGCCGTTGACACACTCGACGCGGACTTTCAGGCCGCGCGCGACGACCGTCATCGCATCGCCGAACTCCATAGCGTAGGCGCGATCGAGGGCTTCGACGCTGTCAATGAACATGTGGTTGCCGTCGCTGGTGGATGCGAGCCTCGAGAGCAAATCTTCGTTGTAATCGAGGCCTAGACCGAGTGTAGTCACGCAAATTCCTTCTCTGCCGAGCGAAGTGCCGAGTTCGGCAAGTTCACCGGGGGAGCTTGGGCCGACGTTGGCGAGGCCGTCGGAGAGGAGGACGATGCGGTTGATGCGCCCGGAGCGAATTTCCTTGCGCACCTCGCCAGCGCCCATGCTGACGCCCGCGAAAAGCGCGGTGCTGCCGCCGGCGGTGATGGTGTCGATGGCGGAGAGTATTTGCTGGCGCGTCGTCGCCGCTTTGTCGGAGTTGTCATCGATGCGGATTGCGGGTTGCACGATTGTGACGGAGGTCTCGTAAGCGATGACGGAGACGGTGTCGTTCGGTCGTAGGCGTTCGATGGCGGACTTTGCGGCTCGCTTGGCGGCCTCGATTTTCTCGCCCTGCATCGACCCGGAACGATCGATAACGATGGCCACGTTGAGGGGGACGCGCCTGGACGCGTCGTTGATTCTGTCGCCGGTGACGGCGACGCGGAGGTAATTGGTCCCGCCAGCGCCGGAGAGCATGACGGGATTGCCGAGGGCGGCTTCGATTTTTACGGGGGGTGGGGCCGCGGACGAGACCGCTGCGCCGGTCAGCGCGAGCACGATTGCGCACATCAGCTTTGGGAAACGCATACCGAATCTCCTCTGAGCCGCGGCGCGTGGGTCGCGCCGCGGCGCGGTTGGTTTCGGCGGCAAAACCGCCTGAAGCCAACGTAGCGCCACGACGAATCGAATTGGTCGCGCACTTGTCATTGATTTGTAAAAGTATTGTAAATCGGCCGGGCGGCAGGTCAAAAGGGCGTAAACGACGTAGAGCCGCGGTAACGCGGCGCGGTTTGCTCGGTGTGGCGTGGGGCGGTATCATCGCGGCGCGAGGACTGGGGAGGATTCCGTGAGCGCGTTCCGTCAGGCGATCAAAGACATCATCTCGAACATCGAGTTGGTGGTGTTGGACAAGGCGCAGGTGATCAAGACCGCGTTGTCGGCGTTTTTGGCGGGTGGGCATGTATTGCTTGAGGACGTGCCGGGCGTGGCGAAGACGGTTTTGGTGCGGTCGCTGGCGGTTTCGAGCGGGTGCTCATTTAACCGGATACAGTGCACGCCGGACCTGTTGCCGTCGGACGTCACGGGCGTTTCGATTTACAACCAGAAGACGCAGGAGTTCGAGTTCCGGCGCGGGCCGGTGTTCGCGCAGATAATCGTGGCGGACGAAATCAACCGGGCCACGCCGCGCACGCAGTCCGCGCTGCTCGAGGCGATGGCGGAAGGCCAAGTGTCGGTGGACGGCACGACGTACAAGCTGGCGCAGCCGTTTTGCGTGTTCGCCACGCAGAACCCCGTGGAGCACGAAGGGACCTTTCCGCTTCCCGAAGCGCAGCTCGATCGCTTCATGCTGCGGCTGACGGTGGGTTACCCAAACATTACGGCGGAGGGGGACATGCTGGAGCGGATGCGGGTCGCGCACCCGCTGGACAGCCTGAAACCGGTAACGGATGCGCAGACGATTCTCCGGATGCAGTCCGGTATTCGGGACATCCACGTGCACGAGAAGGTCCGCGAATATATCTTACGGGTGATTCATCGCACGCGGGATTCGACCCATTTGAGCCTTGGCGCCAGCCCCCGCGCGTCCATGGCGCTGTTCCGGGCCTGTCAAGCATTTGCCGCCGTCCAGGGGCGGACCTACGTCATTCCTGATGACGTGAAAGCTTTGGCGCATCCGGTGTTGGAACACCGGCTTATCCTTAATCCTGAAAGCAGGTTACGGCGTGTTACGACGAATAGCGTACTTCGGGACATTTTGGTGGAGGTGCCTGTGCCTGCCGGCACGATGACTTGGAAATCTGCGTGAATTTCAGGTAAAACTGGGAAGGTGACTTGGAGCGATTGAAACTCTTTCGGTTTGGCACAGGGCTTGGTGTGCCGGGCCACGAGGTGTGGAGTACAACCAGGATATGCTGGGGATTATGAGGCTGTTTCGGCGAAAGTCCGTGGCCGGCGGCGAGGACATGATTGGAGGCGATGAGCGCGCCGAGGTCAACATGGACGGCGCGTCCAGCGGTTTGGAACTGGCCACGGTCGGCCCGTACGAGATTATTGCGCCCATTGGCAGCGGCGGTATGGGGACGGTGTATAAGGCGATTGACCGCCGGCGCGACATGACGGTCGCGATTAAGGTGCTCAAGCCGGAGTTCGACCTGGACAAGAAGAAGCGGAAGCGCGACTATCTCGGGCGCGAGATTCTGGTGGCGGCCTCGCTGAAGCACGAGTGCATCATCCGTTACAACAAGGAGATCATCGAGCAGGCGGACTCGCAGGGACGCATCCGGCGCTGCCTGCTCATGGAACTGGTCGATGGACCGGATTTGCGCAAGCACATCGCGGACCGCGACCTGACGGTCCCGCAGATGATCGACGTGTGCATCCGCTTGTGCCGCGGGCTGGATTACCTACACCAGAACAATATCGTTCACCGTGACATCAAGCCCGGAAACTTTCTGTTTTCGCGGGACATGAAGCAGGTGAAGATTTGCGATTTCGGATTGTCGAAATCGAGTTCGAGTTGGCGCACGCGGTGGATTCGCGAGGGTGGCGGCACGCGCGCGTACATGTCGCCCGAGCAAATCGAGAACAAGGGGCGCGGGCTCGACGCGCGGTCGGACATATTCTCGTTCGGCATCACGATATACGAACTGCTGGCGGGACGGCACCCCTGCGATGGCCGCGACTCGAAGGAGATCATGCGGCAGATTCGCAGTTCGAAGTACAAGTTCGAGCCGCCGTCGAAGTATAACCCCGAGATTCCGCACGCGCTCGACAAGATCGTGCTGAAGTCGATCCGGCGGCGTCCGGAACAGCGTTACCAATCGATGACGGAGATGCTGCTCGATCTCACGCGGGTGTCCGAATCGCGCATCTAGACGGTGTCATTCCGGCGATTGCGGAAAACGGGGCGGGAATTGGATAGAACCTAAGAACGGCAGTTGAACGGGGCAGACATCGTGTTTCTCGCATCACGTTGTTACCCGTAAAGTTATCCACAGGCTGGTGGTTCAGCAGCCCTTTTTAGTTAGTGTCATGAATCCCAAATTCGTTCGAAAAGTCGAATGCGCATAGAACTTGTGCAGGAGTTCGAATGCTCGATTACGATTACGATTACGAGCACGACCACGAGCACGAGCACGACAAATGGTGCGGATTTCAAACTCACGACAGTAGAATGCCGCGCATGATCGGTCGAATCGGTACTCTGGTATCCGTCGTTATCTGGGGCACGGTGTGCGCGTTTGCGGACACGCCGGCCGCCGAACTGGTTCGCGCGTTAGAGGGCATCAAAGGCGACGCTGAGGCGTTTGCGCGCATCAAGGCTGCGATCGAGGCGGAGACGGACCCATCAGATTATACGGTGCGCAAGGCGGCGCAGATTCCGGACAGCGAGAAGTATTGGGCTTTCCGGCCGCGGATGCGTCCGGAACCTCCATCGATTACCGATCAGGGGTGGGCGGTAAATCCAATTGACGCGTTCGTTCTCGCGAGGCTTGTCGAGGCCAATCTCTCCCCTTCCGAGGCCGCGTCGAAGCGCACGCTCATTCGCAGGGTGTATCTCGACGTGCTGGGGCTGCCGCCGTCGCCGGAGGAAGTCGACGCATTCATCAACGACACGTCGGATAATGCATATGAGAAAATCGTCGATCACGTGCTCGCGTCGCCGCACTACGGCGAACGCTGGGCGCGTCACTGGCTCGATGTGATCCGGTTCGCGGAGACTAACGGTTTCGAGACGAACACGCCGCGGCGTAACGCGTGGCACTATCGCGACTACGTGATCCAGGCGTTCAACGAGGACAAACCGTACACCGAGTTTATCACCGAGCAACTTACCGGGGACCTGACAGGAAATATCGTCGCGACGGGTTTTCTTTCCGCCGGCCCGCTGGACGAGGTCAAGAGTCCCGACATCGTGCTGACAAAGATGCAGCGCGACCAGGAACTTGGCGACATGGTGTCGACAACTGCCGCCGCGTTTCTCGGTCTGACGGTTGGATGCGCGAAGTGCCACGACCACAAGTTCGATCCTATCTCTCAGCGGGACTATTACGCGCTGCGGGCCGTGTTCGCGGGTGTGTCGCATGGCGAGCGCGAACTGCCCGACCCGGAACGTGACATTCGCATGCGGCAGGTGGCGTCGCTGAAACAGGAACTGGCCGCGTTGCGCGGCAAGTTGCTTTGTTTCGCGCGCGACGAACAACCCGACGGCCTGCTGCGGCGTGTCAGCACGATGGAAAATGTGGATCGGTTCGAGCCGGTCGAGGCGAAGTTTGTTCGGTTCACGGCGCGGAAGACGCACGACATCGAGCCGTGCATCGACGAGTTGGAGGTGTTCACGCCGGGCGAGAGTCCGATCAACGTTGCGCTTGCTGCGAACGGCGGCATTGCGACGGCATCGAGCGGGTTTGCCGACAATTCGAAGCACCGAATTGCGCATCTGAACGACGGCCTGTTTGGAAATGACTACAGTTGGATACCGGCAGGCCGCGAAAACGAGTGGGCGCAGATCGAATTGCCCAAACCTACGTCGATTGGTTTCGTCGCGTGGGCGCGCGACCGCGAGGGGAATTTCCGCGATCGCATCGTGACCGAATACACGATCGAGACTTCGCTGGACGGGTCGACATGGAAGACCGTTTCGTCGTCCGAGCGCCGGCAGCCGTTTAATCCGAACGCGGAACTGCCGCCGCTCTTCGTGCCCGAGAAGTTGTCGGCCGACGATGCGGCCGCGCTGAAAGACATTCAGAACAGCGAAGGACGCCTCAAGACGGATATCACGTCGCTGGCGAAAGGGCCGCGTGTGTACGCGGTGAAGTTCGAGCCGCCCTCCCCCACGTTCCTGCTGTCGCGGGGCGACCCGATGATGGAGCGTCAGTTTATCGCGCCCGCGACGCCGCGGTTTGTGGGCGAACGGTGCGATATGGACGCGGCCGAACCTGAGACGCAACGCCGCGTGAAGCTGGCGCAGTGGATTTGCGACGAACGCAATCCGCTCACGGCGCGCGTGATCGTGAACCGCATCTGGCAGCACCATTTCGGCAGGGGAATCGTCGATTCGCCTAGCGACTTCGGCGCGATGGGCGTGCGCCCCACGCACCCGGAACTGCTCGACTGGCTCGCAAACGCGTTGATTGACAATGGCTGGAAACTGAAATCGGTTCACAAGATCATTCTGATGTCGAACACGTACCGGCAGTCGAGCGCGCCGAACGCGGCTGCGCTGGAGGTTGACGCCGACGCGCGGCTGCTCTGGCGGTTCCCACCGCGGCGCCTGGACATGGAGCCGATTCGGGACAGCATTCTGTGCGTCAGCGGGCAGATCGATCTTGCGATGGGCGGTCCGGGCTTTGACGTGTTCGAGCCGAACGACAACTACGTCCACGTGTATATACCGAAGACACACTTTACGCGCGCGGAGTATCGGCGCATGATCTATCAATGGAAGCCGCGCATGGAGCAGGACCACACGTTTGGCGTGTTCGACTGTCCAGACGCGGCACAGGCGATGCCCAAGCGCATTACGTCGACGTCGCCGTTGCAGGCGCTGAGTCTTTTGAACAGCCCGTTCATGACGCAACAGGCGGAGGCCTTCGCCGAGCGCGTCGAGAAGGACAAGGGCGAGACCATCGACGCGCAGATTGCACGAGCGTACGCGTTGGCGCTGTGCCGCGAACCCACGGAGGACGAGTCCGCGCGATCGCGCGAGCTTGTGAACGCGTTCGGCATGACGGCATTGTGCCGGGCGCTGCTGAACGTGAGCGAGTTTGTCTATCTCAACTGACCAAGGGCGACGGCTGTCATGAATGACCGTATTCGCCGCAATCTGTTTTGGTTCGTCATCGCGGCCGCGGCCCTGGCAACGGCTTTCATCGTGAAAGCGCCGTACGTCGCGTTCGCCGTGTACGCGTTTCTACTCTTGGTCACGATTGCGAACCTCTCTTCACTTGCGTGGTTGTCGGGGCTCGATTGCACGCGCACGATCAGTCAAAACGTGATGGCGCAGGGCGAAGAGACCTGTATCGAAGTAACGCTGACGAACCGGCGCGGGTGGCCTATCCCGTGGATATTCGTCGAGGACTTCGCGCCGGCCGGGTTCCCGCGTGACGGCGACAACGCGCGATTGGCGATCCTGATGCCGGGCCGATCCATCACGCTCAACTATACGTTGACGTGTCCGCGCCGCGGGTATCATCGCGTTGGCCCGCTTCTCATGGAGTCGGGCGACTTGTTCGGGCTGCAGAAGCGGTTCCGCACCGGCCACCAGCAGGACTACATCTCCGTGCTGCCGACCGTTGCGTATATCGATACGTTTAACATTGCCGCGCGCCGCCCGCAGGGACCGGTGCGGATCAGCAACCGCGTATACGAAGATCCAACGCGTATCGCGAGCCTGCGGGAGTACGTGCCGGGCGATCCGATGAACCGCATCCACTGGAAGGCGTCCGCGCGCACCGGCGAGTTGTTCGTGAAGCAGAGCGAACCCTCGAACGTGCTCGGCGCGACACTTATTCTCGATTTGTTCGCGCCGCTGTATCAGGGCGAAGGCGGCGAGGAGCGCATGGAACTCGCGATTACGACGACTGCGTCGGTCGCGTACCTGCTGCAAATGTCGGGGGAACAGGTCGGGTTAATGACCAATGCGCGCGACGCCGCGGAAGTCGCAAAGTGGGAAGTCGAATCACGGCAGTCGCTGTCGCGGCAGGAAGCGGAGTACAACGTGGTCGGCGAGGGTGAATCCGACCGGCTGAGCCCGCTGACCGTCCCGACGCGGCGCAGCCCGGTGCAGGCGCTGCAAATCGTCGAGAACCTCGCGCGCGTGCTGCCGACGGACGGCCTCGATATCGGCCAGACGATCATGGCGCAGTTCGAGCGGCTCCCGCGCGATGCCGCGCTGATCCCCGTGGTACCGCAGGTGACGGAGGACCTGTCGATGATTCTCGCGCAGATGAAGCTGTCGGGGTTCGCGGTGACGGTATTTCTAATCAAGAACCAGGCTTCGTACGAACGCGCGGCGGCGATGCTCATCGCGCACGAGATCAACTGCATTCACATCGAACATGAACGGCAACTCCACGAAATATCCCCCGCACGAATCGGGCGCTAGTGTGGAGAATCATGCTGATGGCATTTTATTCTTGGAGGGCAAATGCGGCGAAGAGCGGGGACAGGCACGCTTTTCAAACTGCCGAAAAGCGAGTCAGTCCCCGTTTTTCGCTCGACTCCGGTTTTCTTAAGCGGCATTAATCATGACTCACTACACTAGCAACGGTTCCCCGAGCGAAGGGCCGACGGACTTCTACTCGCTGTTGGAGTCTGAGGCCGCGAAGCTGTCCGCGCCGGCCGTAACGCAGCAACAGCGCAAACGCGCGCCCGAAGTGACGGACTTTCAGTCGCTCAAGCGCAGCGTGGTCGAGGTCCAGAAGCCTTACCAGGCGCGCACGTGGACCGACTTCCTGATCGACTTCACGACGCCGTTCATGATCCTCCTCATGGTTGCCGCCCCGATTTTTTTCATTCTCGACGTTCGATACGTGTACACCGAACTTCACGACTGGAACCTGCGCTGGTTCGCGTTCTGGTTTGTGCTTGGCGTTGTCGCGTTGAACCGGCTAATCGCACGCGACGGCAAGGAAGAAAGCATTCTCTACGTTATCGCGCTCCTGGGCGTCGTTATCGCCTACACGACGTTGACGACACAGGCCTACGATGTCGGCGCGGTCGCCAAGGGGTTTCAGTTCACCGGCTGGACGGCGCTCGCGTTCAACACGACGGTGGTCATGTTCATCTGGTGGTTCACAAACCGGCTGACGCACGAATGCTGCGTGGACGACAATCCTTTGGCGGGCGACATCGGCATGCTGACGAGCACCGCCATGAAGGTGCGCCGCGCCATTCGCGCCGATCGCGCTCCCGCGCCGAAGAAATCGAAGCTGCCGGATGGCTTGATGGAGATCGATGCGGTCGATCCGCTCGATTGGAGGAAGCCCGAGCGCAAGGCGAAGCTGCAACTCGACGCGATGACGGAGCGCCTGCCCAAGCGGCACCCCGGCATTTCCATTTTCTACTTCTCGGTGCCGGTGATGATCGCATTTGCGCTGGGGCAGCGCGTCATTCAACACGGCGGTCTCTCGATGTTGCTCGCCGGGCACTTTTACATCGGCTGCTACACGGTCGCGGCGATGGCGCTGCTGATGCTTTCGAGCCTTGCGGGGTTGCGCGAATACTTTCGAGCGCGCCGAGTCCACCTCCCCGGCGGACTCGGGCCCTTCTGGGTGGGATTGGGGTTTGTGATGATCGCGATGGTGGGATTTGGCGCGACGGCATTGCCGTGGCCATCGCTCCCGCCGATCGCGTACGTGGCCGAGCACGAGTTCGATCCGTGGCGGCGGGGTTCGACCTTCCAACTGCAGTCCGTCGTTACACCCGCAGTTGACGTGCTCGAGCAGAACCGGTTTATGGAACGCATCGGCACTGCCGTACTGATTATTCTCGCGCTCTTCATCGCGTTCGCCGCACTGCGCGGCGTGGGAACTGTCGCTGCGCATATGGCGCGCAACCGCCGGTACTTCCCGCAGTTCATCGTGCGGTTTTTCAACTGGGTGGAGACGCTGCTCGACCGCGTGATCCGCGTGCCGCAACTACCGCGCATTCAACGGCGGCGCCGCATATCGCGCGCCGTGTCACGATCCGCGAAAGTCTCCAATCCGATGGCCGACACATCGCGCAGCACTCGCAGCGCAATTGAAGGGTGCTACGACGCGCTCTGCGCGCTGGCGTACGACTATGGGGTCCCGCGCCAACCCGGGCAAACGCCGTACGAATTCATCGCGACTTTTCCAAAGGAACTGAATTCCATTCGCGAAGAGGCCTATGAGTTGACCGACCTATACGTCGTGAGCGCGTATTCGACGCTGCAAATCGACGATCGCATCCGCGATCGGTTGCGAAAGTTCTGGATGACATTCGACAAATTGCGAAACCGCGTGATTCGTTAGATACGCGGCGCGTACAGGGAGGACCTCTCCCTGGGCAGTTCCTGCTCCCTCGCGGATACTCTCCGTAAATCTCTTTCAACTCAGCATTCTGTCAGCCTGCGTAGAAGTGGAACTTTTCGCAGAATTTACTAAGCACTGCTCGGTGAATTTCCAGTTCAGTCAAAAGATGAACAGGATCGTGGAATTAGCTGTGTTTTGGGGCTTGTTGCGTCGATAGGCGCTGGAATGGCGTGAGAGTGTGATATTCGGTTTTCACGCGTCGCTCCATTCGCGGCGAAAAATAGGAGTAAGTCTCATGCGTTTGCGCAAACGGTTGATATCAATCGCGACGGCGGCGCTTTCGCTGGCGTTCGCGGGCGCCTTGGGCCCGCTGGCGTACGCGGACAGCGACTATCAGAATTGGGTCGCATACCGGGACGGCCGATTTATGAAGCATAGACCGGTGCACCTGGCCACACCGGCCGAAGCGCAAGCGGCCAGTTTCGGAATGGACGAGCGGTCATTCATCGACCTCGGCAGCCTTGGACTCTACGAACGCCACGCGCGAACCGTGACCAAGGTTGATATCCAACTGCCGGAGAGTTTTGACCGTGGGCCGGACATCATCCAAACCCCGCGTGCACTGGTGGAGCAACAGCAACCCGTCATCTACGACAAGGGCCATTTGGGAACGTACGAACGCGATGGGCGCAACGTGCATATGAAGTGACCGCGAGCAGCCGAGACAGCCAAAGCAGTGGAAGTGCCGGAGCAGGAGCGCGGGCTGGGCGTCCGCGCTCCTGGCCGATTTGTGCCTCGGTTGAGTCAATCCAAGGCTTTGTTGCGATCCTCGCGGCGGATCATGTCTTGAAGGCAATGACGGGACCGAAGGGACGAAGAGGACGGAAAGGACGGATAGGACCGATAGGACCGATAGGACCGAAACGACATAGAGCGACTACGCAGCCGCAAGTGAGAAGTTTCATTAATCAATTTCAAATTTGAGATTTCAGAATTTCAGAAAACAACGCGCTGAGGCCACAGCGCTTGCGCGCAACGTGTAAAACGCTTTGGATGTTTTCGCCGGGATCGATGAAGAAGACCAAAAAGAGTACAGGGCGAAGAGAAGATCGTTTGGCGGTTCGCGTCTTGAGGGCAGGGACCGTATCGGAAGGACAAGAAGGACGGAAAGGAGCGAAAGGACCGAAAGGACATAGAGTGACTACGCTGCCGCAAGTGAGAAGTTTCATTAATCAATTTCGAATTTGAGATTTCAGAATCTCAGAGAAGAACACACTACAGTCAAAGTGGTTACGCGCAACGTGTAAAACGCTTTGGATGTTTTCGCTGGGAATCGATGAAAGCGACCCAAAAGACACAGGGCGAAGAGAAGATCGTTCGGCGGTTCGCGTCTTGAGGGCAGGGACCGTATCGGAAGGACAAGAAGGACGGAAAGGACCGATAGGACCGATAGGACCGATAGGACATAGAGCGACTACGCTGCCGCAAGTGAGAAGTTTCATTAATCAATTTCGTAACACTTTAGCCGTTTGCCGCGACGTTTGGGGGTAACGGCGGCAGCTGACCGGTTTTGAGGTATGTCGTTAAGGCGTCTTGGAGCGTTGCGA